>JBAQGR010000174.1:0-2135 GCA_049287895.1 Desulfatitalea sp. | reverse complement strand
CCGGACCATGGCCTGAACCGGTTGTGCGTTCATTTTACCAAAGCAGAAGCTTTTCACCGAGAATTGCTGCAACCCATGGGTGGGGGTTGTATTGAGCCTCTTTGTGGGATATGTTTCCAGCCTCTGTGGATCGGCGGCGGCATCATCCGTGTGCCCGCACTGGTCTATTTCTTGAATTTTCCCATTCATGTGGCCAGAGGATAAAATTACACGCATAGCGTCGAACCATGACGCGGGCCGAGGTGCCTGACGTCATTTGATAGGGAGGAGATCCAATGATAAACGCAAACAAACTTCATTTCAGCCGGTGGCTGCTGCTCTGCCTCGTGCCCGCCGTGCTGGCGTGCACCCAAGTGCCCATCACCGGTCGCCAGAGCCTGCAACTGGTGCCCAACAGTCAGTTGGCCACATACGCCGTGCAGCAGTATGACGACACAATGAAAAATGCCAAAATCTCCACCGACGAGGCCGCCACGGCCATGGTGCGCAAGGTAGGCACGAACATCGCCCAGGCGGCCGAAGCGTTTCTGCGTGAATCGGGCCAGAGCGACCTGGCCGGATCGTTCAAATGGGAGTTCAATCTCATCGAGGACGACAAGACGGCCAACGCCTGGGTGCTGCCCGGCGGCAAGGCGGCGGTCTATACCGGCATTTTGAAGTACACCCAGAATGAGGCCGGCCTGGCCGTGGTGCTGGGCCATGAAGTGGCCCACGCCCTGGCCAATCACGGCAACGAACGCATGAGCCAGGGCTTGCTGGCTCAGATGGGCGGCATGGCCCTGGCCGTGGCCGTCTCCCAGAAGCCGGCCGCGACCCAGCAGCTCTTCATGGGGGCCTTCGGCGTAGGCACCAGCGTAGGCGTGCTCTTGCCTTACAGCCGCCTGCATGAAAGCGAGGCTGACCGCATCGGCCTGGTGCTCATGGCCATGGCCGGTTACAATCCGCGCGAGGCCGTGCCCTTCTGGCAGCGCATGAACGGCGAAGAAAAGGGCGCGCGGCCGCCGGAACTGCTATCGACCCACCCGGCCCCCGACACGCGCATCGCCGACATCGAACGCTATCTGCCCGAGGCCATGCCGTATTACGAAAAGGCGCGCAAACAATAGAAGTAATTTAAAACCACCGCCTTGACTTTGTGCCCGATCGAAGGTTTTGAAACCACTTCTAAGGCGTAACCTCAACATTTGCGCTGTCAGGGGCCATTTGAAGCTAATTTTTGAGGAAAAGGGTAGGGGTCAGTCAGGCCGTTTTTGCAAGCTACCTTATAGTCATCTTGTTCTGTACGTGGTGAACAATAACTCACTGCGTTAGGATAGCTGGCGACTTCTCTCCTCTTTGTGCGGTCTGGAAAGCGACCGTTTATTTAACCTATTTAACCCTTTTCAGCCCATCCCCAAAACCCCCATTTTGGCCTTAAAACCGGGCCGGTAATCGGGTTAAACAATCTTAGTCAATTCGAGCTCACACGCAAACGCGATTCTTAACCATTTCAAAAATTGAGGCGCCTCGATGAAAATCGGTTACGCCCGCGTATCCACTCTTGAGCAAAACCCCGATTTGCAGCATGATGCTTTAAAGAAAGCCGCTTCCCTATTTATTGTCCGGTGGCTTCCT
Organism: Desulfatitalea sp.; assembly: GCA_049287895.1. Classification (GTDB taxonomy): domain Bacteria; phylum Desulfobacterota; class Desulfobacteria; order Desulfobacterales; family Desulfosarcinaceae; genus Desulfatitalea. The sequence continues at coordinate 521 of JBAQGR010000174.1, read as the reverse complement.
TAAACTTGGAATTAACGCTTCCTGCCGAAACAGCCATGACAATTGCCTGGGCTGCGCCGATCTCCTGGTCGGTGATGTGATTTTCCTTAGCATCGCTAAGGCAGTGGTTCATTCATGGGTAACACCCGATCGCCATAGCAACGGAAAGGTAGAGTAAAAGGGTGGTTTTAGGGTCTAAAATATCGTTTTGTCTGACGCTGGCGGAAAAGGACTGAAAGGCTTGGTTCTGTTTTTCAGGCAGCATAGTTTCTCCCTTCTTTTGGTATTTTTTACCTGTTTAAAGAGGTGAATATTAAACGGTTGAAAACAGAGAAACTGGTGTTGGTTTCGGGACCGGCCCACCCACTTTCACAGCAGCCTGATGTTGCATTGAGCAATATGACGGGACATACTCTACTTTTGCCGAAAACCGACTGAAATTATCCCAAGGCGTTTGAGCGGTCGCTTGAAGAGAAAAACATCAGAACAAGAATCCTGAAATTTTCAAGTATCCGAGGTATGAGGACCTGCCTGAAAAGGGG
>JBAQGR010000173.1:0-1904 GCA_049287895.1 Desulfatitalea sp. | reverse complement strand
GACCTGGGGCACGCCCAAGCAGATTCCGAGTGATGATTCAAAATGTGCGAGTTTCCCCCAAATTGCCATGGATGCCGCCGGAAATGGCATTGTTATATACCAATGCGAGGGCAGCACCTGGGCCATCCGCTTCGACGGCACAGCCTGGGGTACGGGCGAGAAGATTTCAAGTGATAATTCAAGTTCGCCACAAATTGTCATGAATGCCGCCGGCAATGCCATCGTCGTATGGGAATGTGAGGGTAGCATCTGGGCCAGACGATTTGAATAGGGGCGGGGAGGCGGGACGCCCGTTACATTTTTTTATATTTCAATTTCGATAAAGCCACCCGCACTCGTGGCTTATTGGCGAAGTTGGGTTAAGGCTTTCGCCAATGGCGATAAGTTGCATGCAAATGGCGTCCAGTTTCTCACGGCCTGTATCTGAATGGGTAAAATCGTCAACGCTCCGAATTGGCTGAAAACGCAACAGGATGGTTTTTGCGGCCCCTTTGATCGGTGGCGGTGTGGCGCGCGGTGGAGCCAAAAAGGCCAAGGCGCTTGATGCCATATTTGGCGCTATTGACTGCTTTGTATTGGTTGAGAACTGATACGATCTGGCTTCTTTCCATGGCAAACCTTCTTTTTATGATTTCCGCAAGTGGTAAGGTATCCTTGTGGTGATGTCCGTAAGTGTATAACAATAACGAAAAAGGCGCCATTGTTCAAACAATGAAAGGCATTTTAAGTTGGGTGAACGCTGGACGGTCTGCCCGGGTGGTGAAGCACCTCCTTTATAAATCTGCATTTAGTAGAGAGCCACTCCGGGACGCCCCGAGAATATTAAAATGCAAAGGGCCCTATTGCCTAAATGCCGGCCGTTGGCATTGCAACTTGACTTGCGGTCCGATTATGGTACTGTTTACGGACTGGAGGAACAATTATGAATATTACACGCGATATCAAACCGGTTACTTATTTAAAATCAAGGGCGGCCGATTTACTCAATCAAATTAATGAAACGCGTCGGCCTGTGATAATTACCCAAAACGGCGAACCACGAGCCGTGCTGCAGGACCCTAAAAGTTATGAAAACATGCGCAATGCCATCGGTATCTTAAAGCTCATTTCCGAAGGGGAGGCCGACATCAGAGGGGGGCGAACCAAGGCACAGGAAGATGTTTTTAATGAAATCGAAGGTGCATTGAAAGAAAGCCATAAATGAGCAAGACATACCATGTAGTATGGGCAGCTGTCGCACAAAGTGATTTAAAACAGATTATTGATTACATAGCCATCGACAGTCCGGGCAACGCGTTACAGATACTCAGAAAAATAAAACAAAAAGCCTCAAACCTATCCACCCTGCCGGATCGCGGCAGGCTAGTGCCGGAGTTGAAAGATCAAGGCATACACACCTATCGAGAATTAATTATCGCTCCCTGGCGAATTATTTACAGAATATCGGATACGACTGTTTTTGTTTTAACCGTTATCGATTCAAGACGGAACGTCGAAGATATATTACTGAATAGATTCGTCAGATAACGAGAATGCCAACACGGGCAAGGGAACAAGGGGACGGAGCAAGGGCACGCCCTAAACAAACCCAACCCACACATGAGAAAGGAATCGGTTATGAATACAAAAGTCGGTTTTGTTTTACTAGTCCTATTGGCGGTAACCACAATTTTGGGAGCATCGCTTTCCTCTCCGTCCCAATCCATGGCGCGAAGCGAAACAGCCGTGGAAGGAAGCAAATTCGATATCTCTTCATCCCTGGCCGATAACCTCAAGAGCTATACGGGCAAAAATGTCTATGTGCATCTGAAGTCTGGAAACACCTTGGAAGGCTATGTCAAGGCGGTTGGGAAAGATCTTGTCCACCTTGAAAAGCTGGCCGGCAAGGATTTTTACGATGCCTT
>JBAQGR010000172.1:0-7245 GCA_049287895.1 Desulfatitalea sp. | reverse complement strand
GATCTTCGCGGCCCCCGGCGGCGGTCCGGAAACGGCCGTCGGCCAGGTGGTGGTGCGTGCGGAGCACGTCGACCCCGGGGTGCGCCCGCGTTTCGAATGGACCCCAGCCGGCGGCGCCACCGTGGCGCTGGCCTTTGCCGATGAGACCCCACGCACGACGCGGGTGGCTGGCGGGTCGTTGATCGACGCGCCCGGCCGCTTCGAGGTAGAATTGGAAACCACGCGCCCGGCCGCGGGGACCGCCGAGCCCCTGGCAGCCATCTTCATCTCCGATCGCTTCAACCCGGACAGCGGCGACTGGCACCGCGGTGTGGCCCTGGCCGATATGGACCTGGACCCGGAACGACACTATTACTACGCGCTTTTCCAGCCCATGCCCGACGGCGGCCTGAGCACCCAACGCGCATGGCGGGCCGCGGCCATGGCCACCCGGCGCGTGGGGCTGGATGGGCGCCTCTACGGTTTGCTGCCGGCCATCCACCAGCAACTCGACGAGCCGACGGTGGCGCAGCAGGGCCAGGGGCTGTTGCGCCGATTCATGGAGATCTTCGGCGCGGCCGGAGACCAGGCGCGCAGCCTGATGGACGGCGCGTGCAGCCGCCACGATATCCTTGCGGCGCCGGCCGCGGCCCTGCCGCTGCTGGCCCGCTGGATCGGCTGGCAGCCGGACCTGACCCTCGATGAACTGGCCCAGCGCCGCGACATCCGCATGGCGCCCGAGATCTTTGAAACCGTGGGCAGCCTGCCCAACCTGCGCGCCCTGGTCAATCGCATGACCCAGTGGGAGTGCCGAGTTAAAGAGTTCGTGCACAACATCTTTCTGACCAATGCGCCGGAGACGATCCATCTGTGGGAGATCTACCGCCGAACTTACGACGGCGCGCATTGGTTGGCACCGGCAGCGGTGACACGCACCGACGGGTTCCATGGGCGCCCCAGCGCCGCGCGCGGCCCGGTCGATCCCATCTGGCTCTTCTGGCACGGCGATAGCGCCGGCCGGCGGCGGATCTGGGTGCAACGCCTGGGCGGCATCGATCTGAGTCCATGGGTGAGTCCACGGCCGGCGCTGGCCGAAGCGGCCGCGGCCACCTATGCCGACGAATATCCCAGCGCGGTGTTTTATGCGGGCCGCGTGCATCTCTTCTGGTCCTCCGACCGCAAAGGGCCGTGGGAGATCTGGACCTGCGCCTATGATGACCTGCCCGGCGGCGCTGTCGAGCGCCTCACCGAGCATCCGGCCGACGATCGCAATCCCTGCGCGGTGGTGGATGGCGCGGACCGCCTGTGGCTCTTCTGGCAATCCAATCGGCGCGGGCCCACCGATATCTGGGGCCAGGTGCGCGCCGCCGGTGGCTGGGGGCTGCCCATGCGCCTCACCACGGCCGTCGTGAAGCACACCATGCCTGCCGCCGCCCGGGACGGCGCCGGCCGAGTTTGGCTCTTCTGGGTGGCCGACAGCGGCGAGCGCAGCAATCTATACTACCAAATTCTGGAAGCGGGCACCTGGGGGCCGGTCCAGGCGGCCACCAGCGGCGCCCAGCGCGACGAAGCGCCCTGCGCGGTGCTGCACGCCGGCCGCTTGTGGCTTTTCTTCTCCTCCGATCGCGGCGGGTTCTGGCGGATCTGGGGCCAGGCGTTCAACGATCCGCACTGGGGCGACCCGGTGGCCCTCACCGCCGAAACCACGGCCGACAAGGAGCCGGCTGCCTGCGTGGATGCCGCCGGCCATCTGCGGCTCTACTGGCGCTCCCAGCGCCGCGGCCGCGAATATCAGTCGCGCACCATCGACACCAGCGACAGCCGGATGATCGCCAGGATGAAGCATTTCAACGACCGCGCCCACTACACCTACGATACCGGCGAAGAGAATGAAGATTGGTACAGCCGCGGCACGGTGGGGCTCTACCTGACCCCCGACACGCTGGACGCCGAAGCGATCCGCCGCAAGATCCGGCGCACAAGCGATTTTGTCGCGCCGTTCAGGCCCTTGCCGGTCCGGTTGGTGTGGCATACCGAGGCCGAACTCACCGAAGAGGTGATCGACACCGATGGGTTGATCGGTGAAGATTTTTCCGATGTGGTTTCTTAATGGAGGCAGACCATGGGTAATTTTTCGCGCAATCCGCGCAGCAGACTGGACGACGCGGCGGCCAAGCACTACGTCGGTGTCCGCATGCAACAGGGGGTGCCGCTGCTGGACGCCGACTGGAACGAGCTGGAAGATTTGCGGCGCCTGGAGTCGGAAAACCTGGGCCGCCTCTTCCTGGGCGACGGCGTGCCGGTGGGCGGCAACGGCTTTCAGATCGTGCCCCTGGCCGGCGGCGGCGTCAACACCATCGTGCTGACGGCCCACATGACCCCCGGCGCCGGATTTTCCGCCATCCAGGTGCGCACCGCCGAGTCCACGGCCGCGGCGGCCCTGGGCTTTGAGGAGAAGAACAGCGCCGCAGGCCGCAAGGGGGACTTTCCGGCCATGGTCACCGGCAACCTTACAGAGCCCTTTATCTTGACCGACGGCCTGACCCTGAGCGTTCAGGTGGACGAACTGCCCGTTGAAACCATTGTCTTCGCGGCCGCCGATTTCGCCGATATCGGCGCGGCCACGGCCGCCGAAGTGGTGGCGGCCATCGCCGCGATCAGCGCCAACTTCACGGCCGCGGCCGGTGGCGGCAACGATTTTCTCATCCGCGGCGGAAGCGCGGCCGGTCCTGGTCTGCTGCTGGTGGAGGGCCGGCTGGCGGTCAACGAAAGCGATTTGCTTTACTCCCAGCAGCCGCTCTACCGCAACAGCGCCTTGGCCGCGGCCTGGGGTGTTCCACCGGCCGCGGCCCTGAGCGCGCCGCCGGGCAACACCGCCTTCATGGTCTATCTGGACGTGTGGCACCGGGAAGTGGACAGCCGCGAAGACCGCCTGCTGATGGACGAGCGCGTGGGCATCGAGACGGCCGTGCGCTTGCGCCGCGAGTGGGTGGTGCGGGTGTGCGCCGAAGCGGAATATATCATCGTTTACCGGGACCGGCCGGTGGGACACGGTTACTATCCGCTGGCCCTTGTCCGGCGCACGGCGCTCCAGGGGGCCATCAGCGGCGATATGCTCAGCGACCTGCGCGCCACCGACCTGGCTCTGCGCCGGCAGATCGCCTATTTCGGAACGCGGGAAATCGTCCTAGTCGATACCCAAGCCTTCACCGAGCTGCTTACGGCTACGAGGGAGAATGTGCGCGATTTCATCGTCTATCTCACCACGCGCTTCGTGCAACCCGACGACGCCTATTGCGCCGCCGAAGTGGCCGGCATCGACGCCCTGAGCACCGTGGCCCATGTGGCCGACCAGGGATTAGCCCTGCTGGTGGCTCACAGCCTGGGCACGCGGGAAGCTCTGACCTTCCTGGGCCAGTTGCAACAGGCCGAAGCGCGTTGGGTCCAGGTGTGGACCGACGCCTTGCTGCCGTTAGATAAACCCGGCGGGAAGATCTACAACACAGCCTTTGCAGGCATGATCGCGCGCGTCGACGGCTATCTGGCCGGCCCGGCGCCGGCAAGCTTCATGACCCTGCCCGAGGCCCTGGCCCGCGGTGATCTCCACCAGGCCGTGCGCAGCCAGCAGCGCATCAACCTGGAGATCGGCCGGGAGCTGTCGCGTTCCACCGGTTACCTGGTGGTCACCTACCTGGGCTCCACCTCGGCCACAGTCACGCGCAACGCCACCCTCGACCTGCGCTACGGCATCCAGGGCATAGTGACGCCCGCCGACGCAATGGGTGTGGAAGTGTTCATCGATCCGCAGTGGAGCGTCCAGTTGCGCAACCGCGACGGCAGTACGCCCCTGGCCCTCTCCATGGGCGCAGGCGAAGATGAAGAGGAGTTCATCGTTTCGGTCACTTCTCCCAATGTCCCGGTGGCCGAAACCACCGTCTCGGTGCGGGCCTACGCCCAGAGCAACGAAGTGGGCCTGGCGCGCAACTCCATTCAGAAGACCTTGACCATCGGCCAGCCCACGCCGCCCTCCGAAGAAGATTTCGCCATCGGCATATACAGCAGTAATCTATCCTATATCGAGGGCGTATACGAGTTTGTGCCAAGTATCACGGTGGCCGCATTCGGGTTCAGGTTCGCCAACAACACATCGGCACCGGTGCGCGTAGATATCGCCTATTCGCCAGATCTTCCGCCCAGTGGGTGGCAGATTTCTCCTCCCGCACCGTCAAGCCTAACCGATGTGACTATCAATGCCCGCGACGATGTGGTTCTTGGCTTTGGCTTTCGACGTCCGGCGGCCCATGGCAGTACGCTCGCATTCGGGTTGCACGTCACCTTGCACGGCACGGCCACCGTCGTCGGCGATGCCGGCATCCGCATCCAGGCCACGGCGCCTTAGAAGATGAAAGTGGAAAGAAGAAAGCAGAAAATTAAACGAAAAAAGCGAAGGATTTCTATCATGTAATCATTAAAAGGAGGAGTACGACCATGCAACCAGTCGCCATGAATCGCAAAGGATGGGCGCGTTTTCTTCGGCCCGCCGTGTTCCTCGCGGCCCTATGGATGGTTTGCGGACCGCAAGTGGGTTCCGCCGACCAATTGTGCGTGCGCAGCCTGGCCGCGGCCGGTTCGGCGGTGGACGGCGTCGTAGCGCCGGGCGAGCCGACCGCCACTTGTACGCCCGATCCCCTATGGCCGCAAGTGGGCCCGGCCCACATGCAGCCCGGCGGATCGGGCGTCGAGGCGTACATGTATATCGCCCGGATCACCGGCACGCAAAAACTGCGCATCGGCATCGACACGGCCGGCGATCCGGATGTTTCGGATTTCGACAATGTGCTGCTCTTCTTCGACGCCGACAACAGCAATACGTGGAACGCCGGGGATTTCTCCTTGAGGGTCTATGTGCGGGAGCGTCAGTCCGCAGCGGCTATCACCAGCGGCGAAGATTGCAACGCGACCACAGGAGATATAGAATATTGGGGGTATGACGGCGCCATATGGGATACGAATGCTGCGGCCGCAGGTCAGGTTATAGCCAAATATGCCTATGATTACAGCTATCCGGACGCGGAAGGCAAGATCTGGAACCTGGAGATCGAGATCCCCATCAATGCTTCCGCGCCTTTTAAGCTGAACACCACCGCTCCGGGTTACTTCGCCCTGGGCGCTTTCCTGTTTGCAGACCGAGGGCAAACCACTCCGGTGGATGTGGCAGGCCAGGTGAGGGTATGGCCTGGCGGCCTGACCTACCAAGGAGGGGGCGCCCCGCCGTCCATCGGAGAATTCATCCTGCCCCTGACGGATCTGCTTCCATCGGCTCCGGCCCTGGTGGATATCAATCTGGAGAACGTCTGCTTCGACGTTTATCTCTCAGGAACCAACCTCCCATGGTTTGTAAACGGCGCTCAAGTTACAGATGAACACCGTGATTACATCAACCGTAATCAAGTCAACAACTTCCGGGTGACCTACTACTTCGATGGCCCCGAGGGCAGCCTTGGCGTGCTCCGCGAGCCTAACAAGGGCAAGGTGCGCTTGGGCATAAAACCGTTCAACGGCGGTAGTCCAGCCGCAGACTATTGGTATGAAACCAAGACTGTCACACAGCCGGAGTTCAACCGGACCTACACCGTGGACTTTAGCTACGATTTCAGAGAGGCGCCGGACCCTGACTTCAACGCACCTGATGCGGACTTCATCTGCGCCGACGCCTGGCTGGAAGAGTTCGTCTTGAATGACGGAACCGACAACGACCACGCGCATATGAACCTGAATTACTTCGCGACATCGGAAGCCAATGTGGCATTGCGGTTATACGGCAGCAGCCTGCCCAAGCTTAAACGAGGGGACATCAAGAAGATCTACGTACAATTAGAAACCAGCAACGAGCATCCCAAGCTGCGCGGGGCCATAGTAGGTCCGGTGGATCAGGGCGGCACGGCCGCCGGCGACAGCTTTACTTCCCTCGCATCCATGCTGTCGGCCGGCAGGATGTTCTCCTGGGCCTGGTGGATGCAGATGGGGGTCGGGTTGCTGGTGCTGCTGACCGCGGCCTATACGCTGCGCCGCTCCGCGTCCCATCGCTGGCTGCCGCGAACCGCTGCAGTGGCGGGTTGTTTACTGCTGGTCGGACCCATGGTGATCGGTTGTCCGGAAAAGGTGGTCAAACCAGATGGGGAAACAGGGCGCGTGGAGACCAAGATCGGCACACCCCGCTGGCAGATCGAAAATGCCAAGGAGTTGGGGCTGACCCCGGTCAAGGGGCAAACGAATCTCTACGAACTGGCTCTGAACCGCGAGCAAGTCAAGAAGCTCGACCTCAAATTCATCGGCCAGCCGCTGCCTTACAAGATGGCGGAACACCGCCTGGCCGCGGCGGTCAACGGCAAGCCCAACAAGCTCGATCTGCCGGTCAAGCCCGGCACGGTGGTCTCGCTGCTGGCCAAGGGCGATGTGGATGTGGACGGCAAGCAGGGCCCTTTGGCCCCGACCACGCCGGCCGGATTCACCCGCAAAGTGAGGTCGAACCTGCGTCGGGCGACCACGGCCGCCGTCGAGCCGCTCTTCTTCAACGCAAAGCAAAAAGTGATCGGCCAGCGCAAACCTTTGGCCGACAAGCGTGAGCGCTATCTGCTCACCGAAGGCTACTATGCGCCCAACGAACATACGGGCGCCTTGATCGGTTCGTTCGACGGATTCAAGACCAGCTTCGTGGTCGGCCGGCACAACTCCATCGTCGTGCCCGTACAGGCGACCACCCTGAGCCTGGCGGTGAACGCCACCTATCAGGACTTTTCCGTTATCAGCGGTGCCTATGACGTCGGCGTGGTCGTCACCGAAGCGCCCAAGGTGCCGACCCGCACGGTCAACCGCGGCGACGCCACCTACAACGTGCCGCTGACCATCCCGCCCTGGCAGGTATATGTGACGTTGAGCGTTTACACTTTTTACCCCGAACCGATCTATCGCAACAACGAGCTGGTGTCCGTGGCCATGCAACCGTGGGGGAATGCGCATTTCGTCATTTACGACAGCCATGCCACCGAGTTCACTAACATACCGACCACTCAGCCCGTGCGGTGAACGCACCTCCAATGGCGGCGCAATGGTTCCGAAATACATTGCGCCGCCTCGATTCGGTCTACCGGAACCCCATAAGGATGGAAGCCAATGAAAGGGGAATACCTGGATTGCATTCAAAGTGGCACCGGCCGTGCGCCCTTGGCTGCCGGCTGGAGCGCCAACACCATTGTGGAGGGGGCC
>JBAQGR010000171.1:0-16969 GCA_049287895.1 Desulfatitalea sp. | reverse complement strand
CTCCAAGTGATGGGCGCCGACATCCGCTGGGCCTCGTGCAATATCTTCAGCACCCAGGACCATGCGGCGGCGGCCATTGCTCAAAAGGGATCGGCCGCGGTTTTTGCCTGGAAAGGTGAAACCCTGGAGCAGTATTGGTGGTGTACCGAACAGGCCCTGATCTGGCCGGACGGCACAGGGCCCGATCTGATCGTCGACGACGGCGGCGATGCCACCATCTACATCCACCAGGGGGTGGCGGTCGAAAAAAATCCCGCCTTGCTGGATCAGGCCTATGACAGCGAAGACATGCGCCTGCTCATGGCCCGCTTGAAAGTCAGTTACGGCCGCGACCCCCAATTCTGGACCCGGGTTGCCGCCAAGGTGCGCGGCGTCTCCGAGGAGACCACCACCGGCGTGCACCGACTCTACCAGCTGCAGAAGAGCAACGAACTGCTCTTTCCGGCCTTCAATGTCAACGATTCGGTCACCAAGTCCAAATTCGACAACTTGTACGGCTGCCGGGAATCCCTGGCCGACGGCATCAAGCGCGCCACCGACGTGATGATGGCCGGCAAGGTCATCGTGGTGTGTGGATACGGCGATGTGGGCAAGGGGTGCGCCAACTCCATGCGCGGATACGGCGCCCGCGTGCTGATCACTGAAATCGATCCCATCTGCGCCTTACAGGCCGCCATGGAGGGCTATGAAGTCACCACCATGGAAGCGGCGGCAGCGGTGGGCGACATTTTCGTGAGCGCCACCGGTTGCTGCGACGTGATCCGCGGCGAGCACATGGAGCAGATGAAGAATGAAGCCATTGTCTGCAACATCGGCCACTTCGATAGTGAAATCGACATGCGCTATCTGGAGACTACCAAGGCGTGCCGGCGGGAAAACATCAAGCCCCAGGTGGATCGATGGATTCTCAAATCGGGGCGCTCGATCATCGTCCTGGCCGAGGGGCGCCTGGTGAACCTGGGATGCGCCACCGGCCACCCCAGCTTCGTGATGAGCAACAGCTTTACCAACCAATGTCTGGCCCAAATCGCTCTGGCCACCCAGGCCCATGAACGCAAGGTGTACACGCTGCCCAAACAGCTGGACGAAGAGGTGGCCCGCTTGCACCTCGAACGGTTGGGGGTCCGACTGACCCTGCTGACTCCCAAGCAGGTGGAATACCTGGGGGTGCCCGCCCAAGGACCTTTCAAGCCGGACCACTATCGCTATTAGCGCTGCGGCTGGCCGCGACGGGCGACGCTGCCTTTGGCCCGATCACTTCCTCCAAGCCAACCCAAAAGGCGGAATCCAAACGGATTCCGCCTTTTTTCTTTTAAAGCGACCGTCCTCAGGCCCTGGTTGTGTCGGCCTGAAGGTCCGGCCTCTCCACCACAAAGCGTTGCACGATAGCGAAGAGATCTTTCAGGGCGAATGGCCTGGCCAAAAAGGCATCGGCACCCAGCTCGGTGGCGGGTATTTCATCCGCGGGATTGGAGGACATGGCGATAAAGCAGGTCTGGGGACGACTTCTTTTTAGAAAGCGCAGCAATTCAAAACCGCTTTTGCCGGGCAAGTGGATTTCGGAGAGCACCATATGGAGTGCCTTGCCCGAATCGACATGGCCCTTGATGCCATCGACATCTTCGAAAACGAGAATTTCCCGGTTGACGCTATACATCATCACGGTGGCGACAAAGTCCCGCGTCAGTCGTTCATGATCCACCACGGCAATGTGAACATTGGAGATGATAGCGCGCCTCACGCCACTTTTAAAATCGGAATGTCGGTCAGATGCAACGGCTCGGCCAAAAGATCGCAGAGACCCTCGATGGTATCGACCAGGGCCTGTCTTCGATAGGAACCCATTATGACGAGAAGTTTAAGGCGCAGGAAAAAAATGTCATCATTTACCAGCGGACGCATGGTATGAGCCGAGGCTCCGCATCGCATCATAAACGGTCCCTGTGCAACGGTTCGGGGGGTCGGAAGCAATCACGTTCAGAGTCAGATCCAGATCTTCCGTTAAAATCTACTTATGCCAAGCCGCCACGCCGTGTCAAGGCAAACCAAGGCATAAAGCCGTTTGACAGTCAATCCGAAGTTCGGTAAAGAGTCCAGGGCGTCAATCAATTCTCCTGGGACAGAAACAGAATTCGCGAATATCCAAAGGCTGATGAATCCGTAATTGGGCTTCTTGCGGCGGCGTCAACGGCTGAGAGAGACAAATGGGTCGAATACTTCTGTGGGCCTTTCTGTGTATTGCGTTGCAAAACCCTTGGGTCATGAACGCAATGGCGGCAGATCCTCTTGCCGCTGAACCCAAACAATCCCCTGTCGCCCCACTCGAACCGGGCACACACACCCTATACCAAACGATATCCGAGCATGCTAAAGGCACCGTCACCCTCGCGGCGGGGGTACGTTACGACCAATTGGAGTGGAGTATCGCCGGCAACTCGGCGGGGACCCGTCCCAATGTTCTTTCCGAATTGGAGTGGTCCGATATTCGCAGCCACCAGCTCACCTTGAGTGCCAATGCAAGGTTGGGCCGCCATTTTTACGGTCGCGGCCATGTCAACTACGCCTGGATTCGGGACGGCTCTGTGCGGGACTCGGACTATGGCGGCGATGACCACACCCAAGAGTGGTCCCGCTCCATCAGCGACACCGAAGAAGACCAGCTTTGGGACGTGGTTGCGGGGGGCGGTTATCCTTTCACCTTCCAGCAAAGCCGGTTGTTGGTCGCACCGCTATTGGGAGCATCGATTCACAAACAGAATTTTCGCATCACCAACGGCCAACAGGTGGTCAGTGAAACGCCGCCACCAGGCTATGGCTCACCCCCTGATGTGGGGCCTCTCGACAGCCGACTCAACAGCACGTACAGTGCCCGCTGGATAAGTTTGTGGACCGGGATCGATCTGCGCTATCAGCTCGCGGCACCCCCCAACGGCGCGCCGTTCATGGAGTGGGGGCTATCGCTGGCCTATCACTTCTGGAGTGACTACTCCGCCGAAGCCGATTGGAACCTGCGCGAGGATCTGAGCCACCCCGTTAGCTTCGAACACGAAGCGGACGCAAGCGGGATAGTGGTTCAGGCCGAATGGCTGATTCGCTTGAACCGCTACCTGGATCTGAACTTGAATTGGAATTACTGCCAGTGGGAGACCGATGCCGGCAAGGACACAGTTTTCTTAGCGAACGGATCGGAACAGACCACCATGCTCAACGAAGTCTCCTGGGAATCCCAGAGCGTCATGCTCGGCCTGGCCTTGCGCTTTTATTAGGCCACTGGCCTTCATCTTGTCGAATTCCGCGTGAAGCGGTCCCTCCTCATTGCAATTCTGCATTGCAGGCCTTAAAATGCGCCCATGTCACCGATGAAGAGGGTGCGATGAAAAATAGAGCTTACTGTTTTTGGATCATGGCGGCCCTTCTATTCACGGCCTGTTCGGTCATGCCGGCGGCCGTGGAAGAACAGGCCCTGCCCGACATCCCCTTTCCGGCGTTGATCGCCGATGCGGCCGTAAACATCGACCGGACGGTGATCCTGGGCGGATATGTGCTGGAGGTGACGAACGCAGCCGATCGGAGCCGCATGCTGGCGCTTCAGGCCCCTTTGGGCTTGGGCCGGGAACCCAAATCCAAAGATCTCTCCCAGGGCCGCCTGATCCTTGAGTATCACGGATTCCTCGACCCGGAGGTGTACGCCAAGGAGCGCAAGATTACCGTGGCCGGTCGACTGCTCGCCAGTTCGGCTACGGAAAAAGGCCAGGATCCTTTTCCCTATCTCCGCCTCCAGGTGCTCGATATACATCTCTGGCCGGTGGAAAAGCCGGTTCAGCGCGATCCCTATTGGGACAGCTGGGGATATCCCTATCCATATCCCTGGGGATGGTGGCCCTATTATCGACGGTAACAACCCAATAGAACCAAAAGAGGAGTGCTTATGGGGAGAATGCTTTTCAGAGGTATTGTTTGTCTGGCCTTAGTGCTGACAGCACTGGGGTGCGCAACCGGAATTTCCAAGGAGGTCCGCTCCCAGGTGACCTTTACGGGAGATTTCGCTGAGCTCCAGCAGCATCCCGACCCATACACCGGACAAACCGTGATTCTGGGCGGCAAGATCATCCAGAGTCAAATCCTGGCGAGTGGTACGGAATTGGTGGTGTTGCAGCTTGAGCTCGACAGCGTCGACCACCCCCAGGACAACGACCAAAGCAAAGGCCGCTACTTGGTCCATTCGGCCCAATTCCTTGACCCGGCCTTATACCCACAGGGTACACTCATTACCGTGGTGGGCCCTTTAAAAGAGACACAGGAGCGCCTCATCGGCCAAATGACCTACCGCTACCCGGTCATCACCGCCCTGGAGATCAAGAAATGGCCGGTCCAAAACGATACTTCACCTCGTTTTCACTTTGGTATCGGAGTAGGTAAAACCTTTTGAACGACACTTGCGCTTTAAAACCGAAGCGGCTATCATGAGTTGTCGTCAATAAGGAGAGAGCCCATGGAAATTTCAAACAAAATAGGTCCAATCCAGCGCACGCCCGACGCACCGGCCGTCCAGGTCAAAGATAAAGCGGCCAAATCCGCCCAATCGGTAGCGCAAGGCGATCGCGTGGCTCTATCCGCCCAGGCCCGGGAGATGCAGGCCGCCCGGCTGGCGATCCGGCAAATGCCGGAGGTGGACGCTGAGAAGGTTGCAAGAGTAAGGGCCCAGCTAAGAGAGGGCACCTATGTGGTTGATTCTGAGAAAATCGCCGCCAAGATGGTGGCGGAAGCGTTGCTCAACGACCTGGAAAAGTAAACGAGCCGCCGCGATCATGCCGCCGCCCCTCCAGCCGGCGATCGCGAAACCAAGCCACGACCAAGGACCTCACACCTTTCGGCAGACACAATCGTTCAAGGTCATCCTTTTCAGACCGAGCGGTATGGTTGTTCTCAAAAATCCTTCGATGCAAGTCATTCCGGCGACGCCGGGTTATTTGCATCGGTAGACAATTTGATGTCGAACAATGATGCTAAGGATCCGGCATGAAAGACTCAATCATCAGCCTCAACCCGGCGATGGTCGAAGGCCTTTGTGAGAACAGTGCCATGGAAAAGCTCCAACAGCGTTGCCAAGAGGCGGAGGCCGCCCTGAGGGCGATCGAGCAAAGAAACCAGATCCTTGGCGACAGCGCCCCCTTTGGCATCATGACCGTAGATCAGGAGGGCCGCGTGCAGGGCTTCAATCGCAAAATGCGCGACCTGCTCCCATGGCCCGACACGAATACTCTGGCAGAGATCAATGTTTACAAATTAAAGGCCCTGGTGGATGCCGGTGTCAGCGAAGATTTCCGACGCTGCGCGCAAACCAAACGCACCATGATTCGTGACTATTCTTGCGTAGCCGACCGGGACCAATGCCTTCAGTTGCGCTTTTACTTGAGCCCGGTGATTGATCCCACAGGATCGGTCGATGGCGTGATGGCCTTTGTGGAAAACCACACGCACCTTGTGCAGGCCCAGGTGGCGGCCCAAGAGAGCGAAGTACGCTATCGGCTCTTGTTCCAGTCCGCCCCCATCGCCATGATGGAACGGGACGCCTCGGTCCTGAAAGAACATCTCGATACGCTGCAAGCATCTGGGGTCGTCGATCTGAATGCCTATTTCAATCAACATCCTGATGAGGTCGGCCGCTACATGGCCCTGGTCAAGACCGCAGATTGCAACGACGCCTTTCTGGCCTTGCTTGAAACCCAGGATAAGGAGGCCCTTTTGGCGGAGTTGCCCCGGGTGGTGATGGGACCTGCTTTTCAGCAAATGGCCCAGGAAATCATTGTGATGGTCTCCCAAGGCCGGATTTTACCCGAAAGGGAGATGACCATCCGAACCGTTCAAGGTCGAAGCAAGCGGGTGATGACGCGGGTGATGGTGCTGGCCGGTCATGAAACCACCATGTCGCGGGTGGTGATCTCCATGGTGGACATCTCCACCCGTGTGGCGGCCGAAGAGGCCCTGCGTACCAGCGAACAGCGCTTCCGCGAGCAGGCCCTGCACGACAATCTCACCGGCCTACACAACCAGCGCTTCCTCTACCAATCGCTGCCCCGTTTGATCCGGACCGCACAAACCCAAAACACCCCAGTGTCGGTGGTTTTCATGGATCTGGACAACTTCAAGAGCGTGGTAGATGCCCACGGCCATCTCAATGGCAGCCGCGCCATCCAGGAGGTGGCCGCCACCCTCAGAGCAGTCATCGATCCACCGGCCTATACCGTGGCCTTTGCCGGCGATGAGTTTGTTGTGGTGCTGCCGGACCATGATCAGGAGCAGGCTCTGGCTAAGGCCGAACAGATGCAGGCGCACATCAAGACCTCGGTCTATCTACAAGGCCAGGGGAAGAACGTGCGGATCCAAGCCAGCTGTGGCATTGCCACTTATCCTACCCACGGTGACAATGCCGAAGCCCTCTTGGCCGCTGCCGACACGGCCCTGTTCGATATCAAAGGCACTGGCAAAGGCGCTATCGGCCGCTATAAAAACGGAAATCAATAGGGAAATAGAAGAGCTGCCGGGCGTGAGGCCCGGCAGCTCCGATATGGATGGCGATGAGATGTTCGCTTAGCTGTTGAGGATCTTTTTCGCGAAGGCGTCGTTGGCATCCGCGCAGTGGGCGATACCCGTTTCCGCTGCGGTCTCGCGGTTGGCGGCGAAGATGTCGTTGCGCGTGATCTGCTTCACAGAGAATTTGCGCGCACCGGCCATCAGCTGCTGCAGGCCGCAGGAGAGCTTGTCGGCCAGGGTCCAGAAGGCCAAGGCGCCGTATGGGATCTTCTTCATCTCGTCCTTGCCGATCTTCTTCTGAAGATCGAAGTAGCAGGCAAAGAGCTCTTCCGGTGATGCGCCGATGTCGCTGACGGTCTTGGGTAGACGATCCCAGTTGCCGCACACCATCTCCTTGCGGTCCGGATTCAGCGCGCCTTCGATATTGGCGCCCAGGTAACCGGGAATCATCACGGCGCGGCCCATGCACACCATCTTGGTGTAGGGGGCGCCCATGGCCAACGCCTTGAAGATGCTGTCTTCCAGGGCAAAACCGCCGGCAAAAGAGAGATCCACGACGCGCTGTCCTTTGGCGGCCAGGATGCTGGCATATTCGTAGGCTTTGGCGTGCAGGTTGATCGAGGGCACGCCCCAGCTCTGCATCATGTTCCAGGGGCTCATGCCGGTGCCGCCACCCGAGCCGTCGATGGTCAACAGGTCCATCTTGGCATCCGAAGCGAATTTGATGGCCATGGCCAGCTCTTCCATGCCGTAGGAACCGGTCTTCAACGAGATGCGCTTGAAACCGAGGCTGCGCAGATACTCCACGCTCTTCATGAAATCTTCGCGTACCAGATCCACGCTGCTCAGATTGGTGCCGCCCAGACGGCTGTGGCGGGCAAACGAGCGGATGGCGCCTTTTTCAAAGGCGGCCTGAACTTCAGGCAGTTCGGGATTGGGATCGACCACATAGCCGCGCTTTTTCAGGAACAACGCATAATCGATGCTGGTGACCTGGATTTCGCCGCCGATACACTTGGCGCCCTGGCCCCATTTGAGCTCGATGATGCACTTGTCGCCGTATTTGCTGGCCACGTATTCGGCCACGCCGTTGCGTGTGTCTTCCACGTTCATCTGCACGAAGATGGCGCCGTAACCGTCATAGTAACGCAGATAGGTATTGATGCGGCGGTCCAGTTCCGGCGAAACGGCGATTTTGCCATTATTGATTTCTGATTTGCGGTCAACACCTACCACGTTTTCACCGATGACGATGGGCATGCCCACCAAGGCACCGCCCACGGCAAACGAATCCCAGTATTTAGCGGCGATGAAAGTGGAACCGAGGGCGCCGGTCATCAAGGGAATGCGCGCTTTGGTTTTGACTTCCCAGCCGAATTCGGTGGTCAGATCCACGTTAGGGAAAATGCAATCGTCCGGGTTGTTGGTCAGTTTGCCGTTGATGCCGTGGGAGCCATAGGCATAGCCTTGGATGCGCAGCGCGTTGTAGGAAACGCCTACATGGGTGGTGTTGTTGGCGCCGGCGGTGACCAGGCCGAAGTCCCGGGGATAGAGCAGTTTGCGTCCCACCAGGCTGGACAACCAGGTTTCGCACTTGCCTTCGCAATCGGCGCGGCACAGCGTACAAAGACCTGACTCCGCTGGATTGCCGCGGTTTACGGTACCGAGAACGTCATTTCGTTTGTCAAAGCGCATGGTGTTTTCTCCTAAGTAGTGGCGATTGGAAATCGCAAGTGTATTTTCCCTGAGCCCAGCCCGTGGGCCCATATCTTTGGCGCTTCAAGCGCAAGGAACTAAAATTGGACGCAAAAAGGCGTCTACCCAGCTCTCGCTGGGCCATAGACGCCTTTGTCCATGCAGATAATTTTGTGCCGCACGACCCTGTGCGGCTTAGATAGCGCCGAAACGCGTCGGCCGGTCGTCGTTGACTGGCCCTCTAATTAAAACAGTTTATTTTTAGTGTAGCTGAACTTTTTAGTCAACAACAAAGACGGGGCGCAACTATGTTCACCCTGACGAACCAAGGAAATAGATTGTTCAGTTAAACTGAATTGGGTGGCGGTAGGCTATTTCAGATCGATCTGATGGGAGAGCAAAACCGCATCGGCTACCTGGCGCATCGACTTGCGTGAATCCATGCTTTGCTTTTGCAGCCAGCGGTAGGCGGCATCGCCATTGATGTGCATGCGCTGCATCAGGATCTCCTTGGCGCGTTCGACCAGCTTGCGGGTTTCCAGCTCCTCTTGAATCACCTTGGTTTTGACCATCAATTCGGTGTTGAGAATGGCCACCGCGGCCTGGTTGGCTACGGCGGTGAGCAGGTTCACTTCGGTTTCGGAAAAATCGTAGGGCGTGCTGGTAAAGCAGTTGAGCACACCGATGACCTTGTCGTCCTTGAGACGCAGGGGAACGCCCACCATGGAGACGAGGCCGAGCTGTCTGGCCATCTCCTTTTCCTTGAAGCGCTTGTTGCGCAACACATTTTTGATCGTCAGCGGACGCTTGTGGGAGGCCACGTAGCCCACCACCCCCTCATCGAGATTCAGGCTGCGGTCTTTGACATACTCGGGGGCAATGGCCTGGGTGGCTTTCAACCGGATTTTGGGCGGATTGACCGTTTCGTCGATGAGCCACAAAGAGCAGATGGCCACGCCGGTTACCTTCGCGGTGACCATCACGATCAGTTTGAGCAACTCCTCCAGATAGAGATCGGAGGTGATCGCCTGGCTGATATCGGTGATCGCCTTGATGTAATCGTCATACGTTTTGGGTTCAATTTTATCCATGCCGTCTTGCGCCGCTTCGGAGTCGATGGGTGGGTTTTCTTGTTTAATATCCTTAAACTTGCATGCAACTCAAGCTGTTTCATGGTCGCGACCGATAAAAGCCTTTCCACCGCCATCACCAGGTATTATGATCCAAATCAAATAGCTGCTGGAAACAAGGCGCAAAGCGGGAAAAGAAAATGCCCATGGAGACTCCTTTGAGCGCGGCTTTCATCGCCGACACCATTCAATTGGCGGCCCAATGGCAGGAGCGCGCCAACCAACTGCTCACGCCCCGGGAGCGCACCCGGCAGGAGCGACTTGAAAAGCTGCTGAATAGACCAACCGACAAAATCACCTTGGTCAAACTCCTCGATCAGAGTCTGCGAAGCCGCGATCCGGCGCGCGTGGCCGATCAGATCGGCTATCTGCTCAGGCGTTACGGCATCCCGCGGTTCTTCTCCACTCTCGATAGAGGCTTGTTGCTCTTCTTCCAGGGGGTGGGTCGCCATCTGCCCCGGCTCACGATTCCTAAATTAATCGCTAAAATTCGGGAACAGAGCCGCCCTATGATCGTGCCGGGCGAGATCGAAGCGCTGCACCCTTATCTCTCCGAACACAGATCCCGAAGTATCCATATCAATATCAATCACATCGGAGAGGCGGTGCTGGGTGAAGCCGAAGCGCGCCGGCGCCTGGATGTCTATAAAGCAGATTTGCAAAATCCGCTGATTGAGAATGTTTCTGTCAAGATATCCACCATATACTCCCAGCTGAACCCATTGGCTTGCGCCCACGATGTCCAACTGCTGAAAAAACGGCTCGGCGCGCTTTACCATGCCGCCCAACACGATCGCTTCGTTCGGCCGGACGGCACCGCCACCTCCAAAACCGTTCACCTGGACATGGAGGCTTATCCAGACCTGGCCGTCACCGTGGCGGCCTTCAAAGAGACGCTGGATCAAAAAGAGCTTCAAAGCGTCACCGCCGGCATCGTCTTGCAGGCCTATCTTCCCGAATCGTATGCGCTCCAGCAGGAGCTGACCCGCTGGGCCCTGCTGCGCGCGGCTCAGGGCGGCGCCCCCATTCGCCTGCGCATCGTCAAGGGCGCCAATTTGGAGATGGAGCGTATAGACGCCGCCCTGAACGGATGGCCCCTGGCGCCTTACGACAACAAGCCGGATGTGGATGCCAACTTCAAACGCATGCTGCTCTTTGGTTTGCGGCCCGAACATATCCGCGCCGTCCGGCTGGGGGTCGCCTCCCACAATCTGTTTGACCTGGCCTTGGCCCGCCGCGTGGCCCAAGCCGATGGGGTCGAGGCCTTCATGATGTTCGAAATGCTGGCGGGCATGGCCGACCACGTGCAACGCGCCCTGGGAGAAGCGGGATGCCCTCTGCTGCTTTACACGCCGGTGGCCGGAGCAGAGGAGTTCCCACATGCCGTCGCTTACCTGATTCGGCGCATGGACGAAAACACCGGTCCTGGTAATTATCTGCGCCATGCACCCAACCTGAACACCGGCAGCGACGCCTGGCGCCTTCTGGCCGATGATTTCAAAACCGCCTGCGCCCGAATACCTTCCTTGGACGAGCAGCCCCACCGCATCCAAAACCGCTTGGCGGAGGGAGCGCCCATTTCCGGCGACTTGCCGGCGGCGGCGCCGTTCATCAATGAACCGGACACCGATTGGTCTCTGGCGGCCAATCGCCAATGGGCCGAGCGGATTCGATCCCAATGGAAGAAAAACAGCCAGGACCCTCCTGTGGAAATCGGACCGGTGGTGGCCGGAAGGCCTGTGGAAAACGATCTGCGCCGCAGCCGCAAAGAGATCTTCGACCTCAACCAACTGCCGGAACGAATTTGCCTGGCCCGGTGCGACATGGCCGCGGCCGATGACATCCAACAGGCCATAGCGGTGGCGCGCCAGGACCCGGACGGGTGGCGCGCCCATTCCCTGGATCAGCACCGGGAGATTTTGAGCCGTGTGGCTGTTGAGTTGCGCCGGGCCCGGGGGGATCTGATCGGCGCGGCCGCGGCCGAAACCGGCAAGATCTTTGCGCAGGCCGACAGCGAAGTCTCCGAAGCCGTCGATTTTGTCGAGTACTACCCCCGCAGCATGGCCCCCTTTGAGGCGAGCCCCCACCTTGATATCTCGGCAAAGGGCGCGGGCGTGGTAGTCTCCCCCTGGAACTTTCCCATTGCCATTCCCTGCGGCGGCATCAGCGCAGCACTGGCAGCCGGCAACACCGTGATCCTGAAGCCGGCCTCGGCGGCGATCCTGACGGCCTGGCGCTTGTGCCAATGTTTTTGGCGGGCCGGGGTGTCGCAAAACACGCTGCAATTTCTCCCCTGTGAGGGGGCCGTGGCCGACCGCCATCTCATCGGCCATTCGGAAGTGGATTTCGTGATTCTCACGGGTGGCACCGCCACGGCCAAGGCCATGCTGCGCAGACGGCCGGATCTTGCGCTCTCCGCCGAAACCGGCGGTAAAAACACCACCCTCGTGACGGCGATGGCCGACCGGGACCAGGCCATCAAAAATGTGATCCAGTCGGCCTTCAGCCACAGCGGGCAAAAGTGCTCGGCCACCTCCTTGCTGATCCTGGAAAAAGAGGTGTATGACGATCCACAATTCAAGCGCACCCTGGTGGACGCAGCCGCCAGCCTGGCGGTGGGATCGGTCTGGCGGTTCGAAAACCGCCTGGGCCCCCTGATCCAGCCGCCCGGGGACGTGCTGCTGCGGGGCTTGACCCGCCTGGAACCCGGCGAAGAGTGGGCCCTGGAGCCCAGGAATCTCGGCGGCAACCCCCATTTGTGGAGCCCTGGCATCAAGTGGCATGTGCGGCCCGGCTCGTTTACGCATAGAACCGAGCTGTTCGGACCGGTCTTGGGGGTCATGCGGGCGGAGAATCTGGACAGCGCCATTGAGTGGGCTAATCAGACGGGTTATGGTTTGACAGCGGCCATCGAGAGCCTTGACCCGCGGGAAATCGCGCACTGGCAAAAAGCCATTCGGGCGGGCAATCTCTACATCAACCGCGGCACCACCGGCGCCGTCACTCTGCGACAGCCGTTCGGCGGATGGGGCCTGTCGGCGGTGGGGCCGGCCCTCAAAGCCGGCGGCCCGCACTACGTGGCCCAATTCCTGCGCTTTAAGGAGCAGGCGGCCCCTGCACCGGCGCTCATTGTAAAGGAGCATCCCCTGCTGGGGCTGGCCCAGCGCTGGGAGCGCAAATGCCGCTGGGGTCGGATGGGGAAGCTGCGGCCGCAAATGGAGCGGATCGTGCAAGCCATCCGCAGCTACCTGCACCATGCCTATACTGGTTTCGAAGTATCCCAAGACCCATTTCACCTGCGCGGTGAAGACAACCATCTGCGCCATCGGCCGGTGGGAAGGGTGGCGGTCTGCGTTCATCCGGACGATACACTCTTCGAGGTAGTGGCCCGGGTGGCGGCCGGGTTGATTGCCGGCTGCCACATCGTGCTCTATTTGCCGCCCGGCCTGGAGAACGATGTCAGCGCATTTCTCAACGAGACCGACGGGCGCCTGCTCACCCAAAAAGTGGAGCTGGTGACTGAGAGCGATGGGGACCTGATCCACAGGCTGCCCAAGCTGGACCGGCTCCGGTATGCTGCGGCCGAACGAGTGCCTGCAACGGTATATGCGGCCGCCGCTGAAGCAAATATTTATATCGCCCGGGCGCCGGTGCTGATGGACGGACGCATCGAACTGCTGCACTATTACCTGAGCCAGACCGTTTCCAACGCCTATCATCGCGCCGGAAATCTGGGGGAGCGGGGATTGAGACGGATGGATGATTAGAAGCGTTGTGGGCATTCAAAGCACCGGCCGGTCTCCCCGCAATGGGGCGGCCGGCCGGCAAAAGAAACGGATGGGGCGGGCTACCAGCCCCAGGTGAGATACTTGTGAATGGAATTGGCGGCGGCCCGGCCGGCGCCCATGGCCAGGATCACCGTGGCCGCGCCGGTGACGATGTCGCCGCCGGCCCAAACCCCTTTTTTGGATGTTTTGCCGGTCTCCGGATCGGCCTGGATATAGCCCCACTTGTTCAGGGCCAGATCAGGCGTGGATTGGGTCAGCAGGGGATTGGCGCCCGAGCCCACGGCCACGATCACCAGGTCGGTTTGCAGTTCGAATTCCGAGCCTTGAATGGGAATCGGCCGCCGGCGGCCCGATGCATCCGGTTCGCCCAGTTCCATTTTTAGGCATTGCATGCCGGTCAACCGCCCGCGATCATCACCGATATAGCGCACGGGATTGGTCAGCAGCATCATTTCAATGCCCTCTTCTTCGGCATGATGAATCTCGGCGGCGCGGGCCGGCATCTCTTCGCGCGAACGGCGATAGACGATGCGCACCGATTTGGCGCCCAAGCGCATGGCGGTGCGGGCCGAGTCCATGGCCACGTTGCCGGCGCCCAGGACCGCCACATTCTTGCCCAGGGGAATGGGGGTGTCCACCGCGGGGAATTTGTAGGCTTTCATCAGGTTGGCGCGGGTCAGATACTCATTGGCCGACAAAATGCCGATCAGATTTTCGCCCGGAATATTCATGAAACTCGGCAGGCCCGCACCGACCCCTATATAGATGGCCTCAAATCCCTGTTCAAACAGTTCGTCCAACGAAACGGTGCGGCCCACCACGTTGTTGCATAGGACCTCGACCCCCAAGCGCTCCAGAAAATTAACCTCTTGGGCCACGATGGCCTTGGGCAGACGGAACTCGGGAATACCGTAGACCAATACCCCGCCGGGCTTGTGAAAGGCTTCCATGATGGTGACGCCGTAACCTTTGAGAATCAAATCGCCGGCCACGGTCAGACCCGATGGGCCGGAACCGACCACAGCAATACGCTTGCCGGTGGGGGCTGCCTTGGGAGGCAAGGCGCCTGTGCCGTGCTCGCGCTCATAATCGGCGCAGAAGCGCTCCAGGTTGCCAATGGCCACCGGCGCGCCCTTTTTGGCCAGAATGCATTTACCTTCGCACTGAATCTCCTGAGGGCAGACACGGCCGCACACGGCCGGCAGAGCGTTTTGAGACCAGATGTGACGAATGGCGGCGGTGAGATCGCCTTTGGTAATCAGATTGATGAAGCCGGGGATATCCACCCCGACCGGACACCCCTCCACACACCCTGGCTTTTTGCACTGCACGCAGCGCGCCGCCTCTTGCTGGGCCATGCTTGGGTTGTAGCCCGTGGGTACCTCTTCGAAATTGCGCTTACGAACCGCCGGGTCCTGCTCAGGCATAGGAACTCGGCTCGCTTTTTCCTGCTTTTCCGCCATACCTTCTCCTCCTGTGCATCCTTCGCGCGATTGGGGCTTTTCACGCCACTGTAAAATCAATTATAGAATTTAATCGGTCAACCGGCAGTAATCCTCGTAACAATGTTTCTCTTCGTCACAGTAAGCCCGCAGACGCGAACTCAGCTCATCAAAGTTGACCTTGTGGCCATCGAACTCAGGGCCGTCGACGCAGGCAAATTTGGTTTTGCCGTCCACGCTGACCCGGCAGCCACCACACATGCCGGTGCCGTCGATCATGATGGGATTGAGGCTCACCATGGTGGGGACATTGTAGGTTTTGGTAAGGTTGCTGACCGCCTTCATCATGGGCACCGGACCAATGGCCACCACCTGCTGAATCGGCCCCTTTTCCAGAACCGCTTTGACGATATCGGTGACAAAACCGTGATGCCCGTAGGAGCCATCATCAGTGCAGACCCGCAGATCGTGGGAAGCGGTTTTCATTCTATCTTCCAGAATCAACAGGCCCTTATTGCGGGCGCCGATCACGCAGATCACATGATTGCCCGCCTCCTTCAGCGCCCGGGTGATGGGGTGCAACACCGCCACGCCCGTGCCACCGCCCACACAGAGCACCGTGCCCATTTTTTCGATATGGGTCGCCCGGCCCAAGGGGCCAATGACATCCTGATAGCCTTCACCGACCTTCAAATCCCGAAAAAGCGCCGTGGATTTGCCCACAACCATGTAGATGACGGTAATGGTGCCTTTGGCTGGATCGGTTTCCGCCATGGTCAAAGGAATCCGCTCCCCCTCTTCATTGGCCTTGAGGATCACGAATTGCCCTGGTTTGGCCTTGCGAGCAATCAGGGGTGCCTCTATTTCATTCAACACCACCGTGCCCTGGGCCATCTCTTCGCGTCGAACGATTTTAAACATGGTCCCTCCTTGAAGAATCATTTGAAAACATCCTCTACTAAACCCTTTTTTAAAAAAAAGAAAGCAGGACGTAATCCTACTTTAAGTGCAATGGCCATGAAGCGATTGCCAAACGCCCTCGGCGATGATATCCGGCATACCTATATGGATGAACGCATGAAAATTTTCGACAGCCACTGCCACTTGGACGACCGCGCCTACGACCGCAATCGGGATGCCGTCATCGAACGGGCCCATGCGGCCGAGGTGCGAGCCATGATGGTGGTGGGCATCGACCGGCCCAGCTCGACCAAGGCCATCGCCATTGCCGAGGCTCACGACCTTATCTATGCCTCCGTGGGCATGCACCCCCATGATGCCAAAAGCTGCGATGAAGGCACCCTGGCCGAGTTGCGCGCCTTGGCCGCGGCATCCAAGGTCAAGGCGTGGGGCGAAACCGGCCTGGATTTCAACCGCATGCACTCGCCCCAGAACGATCAGGAGTTGTGGTTCGGCCGACAATTAGAAGCCGCGGCCGAGGTGAAGCTTCCCATGATTTTTCATGAACGGGACAGCGGCGGTCGTTTCCTGCAAATCCTCAAGGCCCATTGGGGGCCGCAACGCAAGGGCGTGGTGCACTGCTTTTCGGGCAGCGCGGCGGAGCTGGACAGTTATCTGGAGATAGGGCTTTATATCGGTATCACCGGGATCGTGACCATCCAGTCCCGTGGTCAGGAGCTGCGCGCCCTGGTCCAGCGCATCCCCACCGACCGGCTGCTGGTGGAAACCGATGCACCCTACCTGACGCCCACGCCCGAACGCAACAAATTCAAGCGCAATGAACCGGCGTTTGTGCGCACGGTGTTGCTGAAACTGGCGGAAATCAGAGCGGTGCCCCCGGAAACGCTGGCGGCGGCCATCTGGTCCAACACCTGCCGACTCTTCGGTCTGCCCGAAAGCCTTTAGCGCCGTCGCCATCATTGACCGGGATAGGCCTGCTCAGTCGTCGTTCCGGTCACTCATGAAGTCGTCGTCATAATCCTCTGCATCCTCGTCATCGTCGCCCTCAATTTCATCAACGACGTGAAAACGGGTGATTTTGATCTCGCTGACGCCTCCATTTTTGGTTACGATTCCGGCGGCCTCGACCTCTTCATCCACATAGTCGAGCAGCTTGCGGCCCTGCTTGTCCATCTCCACCCGGTAGGCCCGATCGTCGTCCACGATCTGAAGGCCGATATCGTCCTCTTCCAGATCCAGCTCTTCGACAATGCCTGTAATTTTGATCTCTTTGGGAGCACTCTTTTTGTCTTTGGCCATCGTCTCCTCCTTTGCTCGTAATGAGCGGCCCGGTTCACCCGGCTTTTAGTGGGCCGTAGAGCAAGCTATCACACCCTCGCTAAAAATACATTAAATCGGCGTGAGTCAAAACAAATATTTGACTTAAGTCAATTCCTTCTCGCGCGGCTCTCCCGATAAT
>JBAQGR010000170.1:0-5957 GCA_049287895.1 Desulfatitalea sp. | reverse complement strand
AGGCCGTGGGCCTGCCCACCGATTTTTCGGCGCGCATCGCCCGCAACACTCAGGTGGTGATTCAAGAGGAGTCCCAGGTGTGCCATGTGGTGGACCCCCTGGGAGGTTCTTACTACGTGGAAGCGCTCACCGGCGCCCTGATCGCCGAGGCGCGCAAGATTATCGATGAGGTGGAGGGGCTCGGCGGCATGGCCAAGGCCATCGAAACCGGCATGCCCAAGATGCGTGTCGAAGAGTCGGCGGCCCGGCGCCAGGCGCGTATCGACCCGGGGCTGGATGTGATCGTGGGGGTCAACAAGTATCAGATCCAAGACAAGCCGCTGGAGGGATTGCTGGAGGTGCCTGAAACCGTGCGTTCGGAACAGGTCGAACGACTCCAGGAAGTAAAGTCCCGGCGCAATACGCGGGCGGTGGAAGAGGCCCTGGCGGCCATAACCCACGCAACCCAAGCGGGCGGCAATCTGCTGGCCGCATGCCTGGTGGCCGCGCGCGCGCGGGCCTCGGTGGGAGAGATTTCCGATGCCATGGAGAAGAGCTTCGGTCGCTTTGTGGCCACCACCCAGGTGATCTCAGGTATATACGCCTCGGAGTACAAGGACCCGACCGTGATCGACAGCCTGCGCAAGCGCACCGAAAATTTCATGCAGCAACAGGGCCGGCGGCCGCGGATCCTGCTGGCCAAGATGGGACAGGACGGCCATGACCGGGGCATTAAAGTGGTGGCCACGGCCTTTGCCGACTTTGGTTTCGACGTGGACATCAGCCCCATGTTCCAGACACCCGGTGAGGCCGCCCGCATGGCCATGGAAAACGATGTGCACGTGGTGGGCGTATCCACCCTGGCCGCCGGGCACAAGACGCTGGTGCCCCAGTTGCTCCAGGCGCTCAAGACCCAGGGAACCGAAGACATTCAGGTGGTCGTGGGCGGCGTCATTCCGCCGGCCGATTACGATTTCCTCTTCAAGGCCGGTGCGGTGGGTGTTTTCGGGCCTGGAACATCGTTGATCAAATCGGCCAACGAAGTACTCAATGCCCTGGAAAGGTCTTAGGACGAACGTTGCCCCCCCATCCACTCAGCTATTATCGCGATGGCGTCATTGACGGCGACCGCAGGATCTTGGCGAAAGCCATCACCCTGGTGGAAAGTCGCCTGCCGGCCCATCGCGATCTGTCCCAGCAGCTGGTGGAAGCAATGTTGTCCCAGACCGGCAAGGCGACGCGCTTGGGGATAACCGGTGTGCCGGGAGTGGGCAAGAGCACCTTCATAGAAAATTTCGGCATGCTGCTGGTCGAGCAGGGACACCGGGTGGCAGTGCTGACGGTGGACCCCAGCTCCCAGCGCTCGGGTGGCAGCATTTTGGCCGACAAGACGCGCATGGAGCGCCTGGCCAGCTCGCCGTCGGCCTTTATCCGGCCCTCGCCCTCGGGCGGCACCCTGGGCGGCGTGGCCCGGATGACGCGCGAATCCTTGCTGCTGTGCGAAGCCGCCGGTTTTGACGTGGTCGTGGTGGAGACCGTGGGCGTCGGTCAGAGCGAGGCCGCGGTGGCCTCCATGGTCGATTTCTTCTTGCTGCTGATGATCACCGGCGCAGGTGACGCCTTGCAGGGGATTAAAAAAGGGATCCTGGAGTTGGCCCATGCGGTGGCCATCAACAAGGCCGACGGCGACAATGCTCAGCCGGCCGAGCGAATGCGCAAGGAGTTGGAAGGCGCCATGCACCTGATGCAGCCGGTCTCGGCCACCTGGACAGTGCCGGTGGTCACCTGCAGTGCGATGACCCGCTTGGGCCTGGATCGGATCTGGCATCTGGTCCAGGAGCACCGCCGCCGCTTATGGGCGACCGGTGAACTGCAGGCCCGGCGCAAGGAGCAAGCCCTGCAATGGATGGGCGCCCTGATCGAAGAAGGGCTCAAAGAGCGCTTTTACGGACATCCGGCGGTGCGCGACCAATTGGACCGGGTGGTCGACCTGGTGCGCGGGGAACAGATGACGCCCATGCGGGCGGCGCACAATCTGCTTTTTTTGCTTGACAATGAAGGCGTACATAAGAAAGAAGTGTAAACTTTACTAATGGCGCCCATGGGCTTTGTGCGGCGTTGTCCCGTTTAGGGTTTCAAACCAGGGATCTTGTCACCTTCAGACCGATCTTTAGATAGATCCTGATCCTTTAGTCCGTTCACTTTAAGGGGAAAGGAAATCTGGCATGGGCAGTGTGGAAGAGAAAATCAAGGAGCTCAAGGCACGCGAAACCAAAACCCTTGAGATGGGCGGCACCAAGTTGGTGGCCAAGCATAAAGAGAAAGGTCGCCTGACCGCCCGCGAACGGCTCGATCGTTTGTTTGACCAGGGCACATTTCGTGAAATCGACATGTTCGTGCAGCACCGCTGCGTCAATTTCGGTATGCAGAATGAACAGGTACCTTCCGACGGTGTCATCACAGGCCACGGACTGGTCGAGGGGCGACCGGTTTTCGCCTTTGCCCAGGATTTCACATCACGGGCCGGCAGCCTGGGTGAGATGCATGCCCAGAAGATCTGCAAGGTGATGGATCTGGCGCTCAAGGCCGGCGTTCCCCTAGTGGGGATCAACGATTCGGGCGGCGCCCGCATCCAGGAGGGGGTGGACGCCCTGTGCGGCTACGGCAATATCTTCTACCGCAACTCGCTGGCATCGGGCGTGATCCCGCAGATTTCGGCCATCATGGGGCCCACGGCCGGCGGCGCGGTCTACTCGCCGGCCATGACCGACTATGTGTTCATGGTGAAGAATTCCAGCTACATGTTCATCACCGGGCCCGAAGTGATCAAATCGGTCACCGGAGAGGAGATCTCGTTTGAAGAGCTGGGCGGCGCCATGGCCCACAACGAAAAGAGCGGCGTGGCCCAGTTCGCCTGCGACAGCGACGCCGAGACCCTCGACCGCATCAAGGAGTTGCTCTCCTATCTGCCGGCCAACAACATGGAGGACGCGCCGCGTAGCGCGGCCAAGGATGATCCCAAACGCACCGACGCCGCCCTGGACCGCATCATCCCCGAAAATCCCAATGCGGGCTACGATATCAAGGCAGTGATCCGGGCCATCGTGGACGACGGTCAGACCCTGGAGCCCCACGAATATTTTGCTAAAAACATCGTGGTCTGCTTTGCCCGGCTCAACGGCCGCACCATCGGCATCATCGCCAACCAGCCCAATGTGATGGCCGGTTGCCTGGACATCGACGCCTCGGACAAGGCCACCCGTTTCATTCGCTTTTGCGACGCCTTCAACATCCCCTTGCTGACCATCGCCGACGTGCCCGGCTATCTGCCCGGTAGCCAGCAGGAGTGGGGCGGCATTATCCGCCACGGCGCCAAGCTGCTGTGGTGCTACAGCGAGGCCACCGTGCCCAAATTGCTCCTGATCACGCGCAAGGATTACGGTGGCGCCTACATCGCCATGTCTTCCCGCCACCTTGGGGCTGACATGGTGTTTGCCTGGCCGTCGGCCGAGATCGCCGTCATGGGCGCCGAAGGGGCGGCCAACATTATCCACCGCAAGGAGATCCAGGCGGCTGCCGACAGTCCGGCCAAGCGCAAGGAGAAGATCGCCGAGTACCGCGAACTCTTCGCCAATCCATACCAGGCCGCCGGCCGCGGCTATGTGGATGCCGTCATCCGGCCCAGCGAGACCCGGCCGAGACTCATCGACGCCCTGGAGATCATGTGTACCA
Organism: Desulfatitalea sp.; assembly: GCA_049287895.1. Classification (GTDB taxonomy): domain Bacteria; phylum Desulfobacterota; class Desulfobacteria; order Desulfobacterales; family Desulfosarcinaceae; genus Desulfatitalea. The sequence continues at coordinate 2,246 of JBAQGR010000170.1, read as the reverse complement.
AGCGCGAACTGCGTCCGCCGAAGAAGCATGGGAATATACCGGTTTAATAGAAGTGGAATGTGGAAAGATGAAAGTGGAAAGTAACGGCAGGTTGCGTTGGGATTGCGAAGCGCGACCCATGCGTTTGGCAAGCACATCGACGGGGAGCAGGTGAACAGATGACTGAACGCGAGAAGCAAATGGCCGCCGCGCTTGCCGCCGTGGCCGCGTATATGCAGCAGGAAGAAGAATCTTTTCATCAACAAATGGCCGCCGCGATGGCGCCGCCCAAGAGCCAGGCGCCTTCGGCGACATTGAACCTTTGGGGACAGAGCGGACGCCAGAGCATGATGCAGTTGCGCAATCTGATGCAGGTCAAAGCATTCCATCGCCGCGGATAGTCTGCACGTTTAACGCCTTACCAGGAGGAGACGCACAAGATGAGCGATCACGATCAAGTGAAAATGGCCCCCATGAACTATGATAAAAAGCGGCCCAAGGCGCAGAACCCGGTCAAGATCGAAGACCTGTCCTTGCGTGACGGCCACCAATCGCTGTTTGCCACCCGCGGTCGCACCGAAGACATGATCCCGGTGGCCGAGATGATGGACGAGGTGGGGTTCTGGGCGATAGAGACCTGGGGCGGCGCTACCTTCGACACCATGCACCGCTTCTTGAACGAAGATCCCTGGGAGCGCATCCGCACCCTTAAGCGTTATATCAAGAAGACCCCCTTTTCCATGCTGCTGCGGGCCCAGAACCTGGTGGGCTACCGCAACTACGCCGACGATACGGCGAGCGCCTTCGTGGACCGCGCAGCGGCCAACGGCATGGACATCTTCCGCACTTTCGACGCCCTCAACGACTACCGCAATTTCGAAACCGTGGTCAAGGGAATCAAAAAGTGCGGCAAGCACTTCCAGGGGTGCATTTGCTACACCCTGACCGAACCGCGCTTGGGCGGCGAGGTGTATAATACGGACTATTTCGTCAAGAAGGCCAAGGACCTGGAAAGCATGGGCGCCGACTCCATCTGCGTCAAGGACATGGCCGGCCTGATCGCGCCCTATGACGCCTACAATCTGGTCAAGGCGCTCAAGGCGGCTGTCAAGGCGCCTATCCACCTGCACAGCCACTTTACTTCCGGCATGTCGCCCATGAGCCACCTCAAGGCCATCGAGGCCGGGGTGGACATCATCGACACCTGCATGACTCCTTACGCCTATCGCACCTCGCATGCGGCTATCGAACCGCTGGTCATGGCCCTGCTGGGCACCAACCGCGATACCGGCTTCGATATCCAGCTGCTGGCCAAGATCAACGAGAAGCTGGAAAAAGAGGTGATGCCCAAATACAAGCATCTGCTGGACGACTCCAAAGTCTCCATGATCGATATCAATGTGCTGCTGCACCAGACCCCCGGCGGCATGCTCTCCAACCTGGTCAATCAGTTGCGCGAAATGGACGCCCTGGACAAGATCGGCGAAGTGTACAAAGAGTTGCCCCGGGTGCGCAAGGAACTGGGCCAGATTCCTTTGGTCACCCCCACCAGCCAGATCGTGGGCATCCAGACGGTCAACAACGTACTGTTCGACGACAAGAACGAGCGCTACAAGATGATTACCGACCAGGTCAAGGATCTGTGCTACGGCCTCTATGGCAAGACCGCGGTCCCCATCGACGCGGAAGTGCAGAAGAAAGCCTTGAAGGGCTACGCCCGCGGAGAAAAGCCGATCACCTGCCGTCCGGCCGAAGTCATCGAGCCTGAAATGGAGAAAGCCAAGAAAGAGATCGGCGATCAGGCCGTGGACATGGACGACCTGCTGATCTACGCCATCTACCCGGTCACCGGCAAAAAGTTCCTGCAGTGGAAGTACGGCCAGGAGGAGCCGCCCGCCAGCGTGCGGCCCACCACACTGGAGAAAGTTAAAAAGCGCGAAGCCTTGGTAAAAAAAGCATTGGCCGGCGAGCTGGTGGAAAAGAAAAAGGATTCTCCGGTCAAGAGCGACAATGCTCGCGTCTTCAACGTCTTTGTGGACAACGAATACTTCGAGGTCAACGTCGATCCGGTGGGTGGACCGCCGGTTATCAACATCGCCCAGCAGGCCATGACCATGGCCATGCCCGCGGCCCACATGGCTCCGATGGCCCCGGCCTCGTCCGCTCAGGTCACACCTGCGGCTCCGGCGCCCAAGCCGGCCCCGGCCGCTAAACCTGCGGCCGCCAAACCGGCGCCGGTCGTGTCCGGCAAGGGGACACCCATGAGC
>JBAQGR010000169.1:0-8654 GCA_049287895.1 Desulfatitalea sp. | reverse complement strand
CAATTCTATGTTAGGGCGAAAGCGGTCCGCGTTCCGTGACGCGGTTCACGTGCGGAGTGTGCGATGGGCCACATGAGGATGGGTTGTCGCCCCGCGCTCACGGAAGCACGTGAAAGAGTGGAACCGCAATAGAGGCTACGTTTCTGGAGAGATGGCTGTCGCGTACGCATCACCCTATGCTATAATGCCTACAATAGCGACGGCATTTGGGGTGGTCAAGTCCGCTATTAGCGATTTCATCATTTTTAAGGAAGAATCATGGAAATAATTGAAGCCCGGGCGTTCAACCCTGAGCTGCTGGCGGCGGTCAATGCATTGCTGCCCCAACTCTCCGACGCGGCCCGGCCGATCGGCGAGGCCGAGATGGCGGCTGTTCTCTGCACGCAGGGGACTATTCTGTTCGTGGCCGTGGAAGCGGAGAAGTACTTCGGCATGCTGACCCTGGTGACCTTCGCGGCGCTCACCGGCAAGCGGGCGCGCATCGAGGATCTGGTGGTCGATGCCCAGGCACGCGGCAAGGGGGTGGGCCGCCGACTCGTGGCCCACGCCATCCAAGCGGCCGAGCGCTCCGGCGCCCGCGGCGTGGATCTGACCTCGAACCCATCCCGCCTGGCGGCCAACCGGCTCTACCAGGCGATGGGCTTCGAACTCCAGAGTACCAATGTCTACCGGTGGACGCAAAGGCAGTAAATGCGCGCCGGGATAGAAATCACCGGTGCTACTTTTCCAGCAAGGCCGCTGTTTCCGCGAGCTCTTTATCCGTGACCGATTGGCGCAACTGCTCCATGCGGGTCATCACTTCGGCGAAGCGCACTCCCTCGGCGGCGCTGATCCATTCCAATTGCAGCCGCTCCGGCCTTAGACCGCGCTTTTGCATCTTCTGGCGCACCTTTTCCACGCGCTTGACCGTCCAGTGGTTGGCATCGATGTAGTGGCAGTCGCCGATGTGGCAGCCGCTGACCAGGATCACCGGTGCGCCCCGTTTGAATCCGTGCCAGATGAACTGCTCGTCCACGCGGCCCGAGCACATGGTGCGGATCAGCCGGGCGTTGGGCGGATATTGCAGCCGGGAGACGCCGGCATAGTCGGCGCCGGCATACGAGCACCAGTTGCAGGCAAAGGTGAGGATCTTTTCGGCCGGCCGCTCTTCCAGCATCGAATCGATCTGATCCACGATCTGCCGATCGGTAAAGTGGTTCATGGTGATGGCGCCGAAAGCGCACTCGGCCGCGCAGGTGCCGCAGCCGCTGCACGCCGCCGTAGCCACCTGGGCGGCGGTCTTCTTCTTGGGATCGACGCTGATGGCGTGGTACGGGCACACTTCGGCGCACTTGCCGCAAGCCTTGCACAGGGTGGGGTCGATTTCGGAAGTAATGGCTTCGGCCGTGATCTGGTCGGCCTGCATCAGGCGGATGGCGCGCACCGCGGCGGCCGAGGCCTGGGTGACGCTCTCCTTGATATCCTTGGGTGCTTCGGCGCATCCGGCGTAAAAGACCCCGCGCGTGGCGGCGTCCACCGGCAGCAGCTTGGGATGGGCTTCCAGGAAAAAGCCGTCGCTGGTCAACTGCAATCCCAGCATCTCTTGCAGCTTGTGGGTGCCGGGGGCCGGTTCGATGCCGATGGCCAGCACCAGCATGTCCAGTTCGTAGTAATCCAGGGTGCCGCCGGCCATATTCTCCACGGCCACCCGCAGGCGGCCGTCGGGCAGTTCTTCCACATGGCCCGGCAGGCCGCGCACGTAGTGCACGCCCTGGCGCCGGCTGCGGGTGTAGAGATCCTCGAACCCTTTGCCAAAGGCGCGGATGTCGATGTAGAAGACTTTCACGGCCATATCCGGGTAGTGCTCCTTGAGCACCAGCGTGCTTTTGATGGTGTTCATGCAGCAGATGTTGGAGCAGTAGGACTTGCCGCGCCGGGCCGAACGCGAACCTACGCACTGGATAAAGCCCACGGACTTGGGCCGCTGGCGGTCCGTCGGGCGCACCACGTGTCCCTGGGTGGGGCCGCCGGCATTGACCAGGCGCTCGAACTCCAGGCTGGTGAGCACGTTCTCATAGCGCGTGTAGCCGTATTCGTCCAGGATGCGCGGATCGTGGGGCGAAAGCCCGGTGGCCACCACGATGGTGCCCACACGCTCGCTCACGGTCTGGTCGGACATGTGAAAATCGATGCACTTCTTCTCGCACGCCTCCAGGCATTTGCTGCACACTACGGGGTTGTTGCCCAGACACTCGTGGGGATTGAGCACATAGGCCGACGGCACGGCCTGGGGAAAGGGCGAATAGATGGCGCGCCGCGACGAGAGCCCCAGGTTGAATTCGTCCGGGCGCACCACGGGGCATACCTTGGCGCAGTCGCCGCAGGCGGTACACTCTTTTTCATCCACGTAGCGGGCCTTCTTGACGATCTGGACGTCGAAGTTACCCACACTGCCTTTGATATCCACCACTTCGCTCAGGGTGTGAATCGTGATCCGGGGATGCCGACCGGCATCCGTCATCTTCGGACCGAGGATTCAAATGGAGCAATCCATGGTGGGAAAGGTCTTGTCCAGTTGGGCCATGACCCCGCCGATGGAGGGCTGCTTTTCCACCATCACGACTTCGTAGCCGTTGTCGGCCATGTCCAGGGCCGCCTGGATGCCGGCCACGCCGCCGCCGATCACCAGCGCGCGCTGGGTCATGGGCAGCTTGGCTTCGTCCAGGGCTTGCAGGTGCCGCGCCCGCGCCACCGCCATTTTGACCAGATCATAGGCTTTGGCCGTGGCCGCCTCGCGCTCTTTCATGTGGACCCAGCTGCACTGTTCGCGCAGGTTGGCCATCTCCAGCAGGTAGGGATTGAGCCCGGCGGCGATGAGCATCTGACGGAAGGTCGGCTCGTGCAGCCGCGGCGAGCAAGAGCCGATCACGACGCGGTTCAGGCCCAGGGTTTCGATCTCTTCACGGATCTCGCGCTGGCCCGGCTCGCTGCACGCATAGCCGATGCTCTTGGCCACGGCCACATCGGGCAGCTTGGCCATGGCCGCGGCCACGGCGTCGCAATCCACGGTCTGGGCGATGTTCAGGCCGCAACGGCAAACGTACACGCCGATGCGCGCATCGGGGGCGGTGGCGGTCAAGGCCACCGGGGAAGCAGAAGTGAGTGGTGGTGTCATGGTCGGTTCCTTTATGCCCAATAAATGCTTTTTGCGATCGCACTCGTCAAATCGATCATCTCCATTTTCAGCTCATCCCCGCGCATCACATCCTCCATGGCGCAACCCAAATGGATCTGGCACTTGGGGCAGGCCGTGACGATCATTTCACCGCCGCTTTGCTTGGCGCGTTCGATGTGCTGGACCTGCATGCTTTTGCTGAAGGCATCGCAGCCGGTCCAGGCGCTGTTGCCACAGCAGACGCTGGGTGCGGCGGCATCGACCAGGGTTTGGGGATCTGCTGCGCACAACTGCTTCAACAGTTTGCGCGGCAGGGCTGCCTGGCCGTTGAAGCGGCTCTGGCGGCAGGCGTCCTGAAAGACCAGCTTGGCCCCCAGGGGCTTGAAGGCCACGGCACCCTTGCCGATTTCGCGCTCCAGAAATTCGTGCATGTGGGTGATCTTCAGCGGCAGCGCCACGCCATGGCGCGGATACTCCTGACTCAGGGTGTGATGGCATTCCGGGCAGGCCGTGATCAGCTCCTGGGCGCCGCTGGCCGCGATGGCCTGGGCGTTGAGCGCGGCGAGGCGCTGGAAGTTGGCCTGGTCCCCGGACCAGAGCAGATCGTGGCCGCAGCAGCGCTCGTTCTCCATGAGTGCCGGTTCCACATCGAAGAAGTTGAGCAGCCGCAGGCTGTCTTCCAGGATGCGCTGGGTCTGGGCCCCGAGAAATTTGTGGAAGAAGATATCGAAGTAAGCGGCGCACCCGCCGTAGAAGAGAACCGGGCTCTGGGGGTGGGTGCGGATTTTCTCGGGCAGATGCTGCCAGCGCCGTGGCACCAGGGTCGGCGAGGTCATGGCGCGCATCATGCTCTGGAAGAAACCGCCGTGAGCCGGTGCGCCGGCCACTTGCCGGCCGTGGTAGTAAATGCGCATGGCCTGGATGAACTCCGGAAAGTTGACCGCCGACGGGCAACGCTCGTAGCAGGTGCCGCAGGTCAGGCAGGCGTTGACCGCCGCGCGCACCGCGGGCCGGTCCGCCCGGCCGGCGATGATTTCGGCGGCCACGAAGCGCGGTGAAAAGGGTTTGCCGGCCAGGGCCAGGGGGCAGGCCGAAGTACATTTGGCGCAATCCTGGCAGGCGAAGACATCATGGCGCGCCACGATGGATTCGGGTGTCTCCGCGGCCCTCTCCGGCGCTGTGTTGGCAAGGGGCGCGGTCACCGGGCTCTTGCCCATGCGGCGCACCCGCTCGGTGAACTCCTTGAGAAAGGCCAGCAGCTCCTCGGGCTGGTCGGGCAGGAAATTAGCCAGTTGCAGCCGCTCTTGACCAAGTCCCAGCAGTTCTAAGATCCGGCGGGTATCCTCGGTATTCTCCAGGGCCGATGCGGTGCCCGTGCCGTAACGGCAGGTGCCGGATTGGCAACCCAGCAAAAGGACGCCGTCGGCTCCCATCTCGAAGGCTTTGAAGAGCAGCGCCTTGGTGATGCGGCCACTGCACGGGATGCGCACCATTTTGATTTCCAGGGGGATATCGGCCCGTTGCTCTTGCAGGCGCTGATAGGCTACGTGGGGTCCCCAGTTGCACAAAAACAATATGATCTTGAACTCTTGCATGCGTCAACTCCTGCTGCCGGCCGCGAGCAGCTCTTCCAGGGTCTGTTCCAGGTAGGCCTGGTCCCGGAAGGGGCTGTCGGCCGCATTGGACGGACAGACCGAAATACAGTTGCCGCACCCTTTGCACAGGGCCTCGTCTACCACTGCGCTAAAACCGTCGGCGCCGTTGGCCTTGAGACCCACCGCCTGGTAAGGGCAGGCCTGCAAACAGCGCCCGCAGCCGCGGCACAGCGATGGGTTGACGGTCACCGAAAAACCCCGGCTCTGGCGCGGTCCCCGGGGCATGGCGGCCGCGGTGAGCATGGCGGCCGCCTCGCCTTTGGTGCGTTTGGAGATCTGGATGCCGGGCGGATCGGCCAGGAAAAGGCCGGAAATGGAGGTGCCGCACGGATACATAAAGGGAATGTCCGGAACCTCCGCTTTCTGCATGCGGGCCTGCACCTTGAGGCCGGGCAGATCGTCATGTTGGTGGTAAATTGCGATATTCCTGGATTTCTCTCCAAGGATGACGCCGCCCACGGTAAAGGTGCGCGGGGCATCGTCGATGTGCGCATGGATCTGAAAATTGCCCAGGGTGCCACTGACCGCCGCCACGGTGGAGCGGTCAAAGGCAAAGATCGAGGGATGCTCCGGCGCCTGCTCCAGCGGGTTTTTGGCCGAGCCGAACATCAGGACTTCAAAGCCCGCCTGGGCCAGGGTCAGGGCCGCGCTGGCGGCGGCTTCGGTCTGGCCGATCACCGCGGTAGTAAAGTTGTAGCTGCGCGCCGGGGCCGGAAAGGGCAGCAGTTTGCGCGCCCGGCCGATGCTGCGCGTCACGATTCCTTTAAACGCCTGAACGGCCAGGGGTTCGTCTTTGACCATCAGGCGCAACACCTCGCCGCGCAGGTTGCAGGTTTGCACCATCGATCGGCTGATGCCGGTGCCGTCAAAAAGCGCGCGCTTGAGGCGGCTGCGCTGATCGGTGCAGGCACTGCACACGAAGTTGAGCGGGCAGCAGACACACGAGGCCAGCACCAGGCGGGTGAGCCCCTTGTCGCGCACGCTGTCCACCATGCGTTGAATACCTTCGGGCAGGCAGGCCGACGCAAGTACTTCCGCATGCACGATGTCGCTCTGTTGGGTCAGGCCCTGCATGAACTCGTCCATGGCCGGTGACCAGCCAAACGAGTCGTTGCAGCGGCAGGCGAACACGCCGATGCGGATGCGTCGGTCCAGCCCCGCGTCGGGCGGCACAAACGCCACCCCATGGCCCTTGAGGCGCATACCGTTGCGTTGCAGCAGCACCATGGCCCGGGCTGCGGCGGAAAAACCGCGCAGCATCATGGCGGGCACATCGGCCTTGGCTCCCGGCGGGCCATAGGCCCGGATCACATCATCGCCTTTGATCCCCGGTGCCATCTCCGGGTCGGCGATGATCAGCACGCCCACATTTTCGGAAATGGTTTCGGCGGTTTCGTCGTGGCGGATGGCCTGGTTGGCCCCGCAGGCCGGCAGGCACGCCAAACACTGGGCGCAGCCGCCGCACTGCAGGCAGCGTTGGGCTTCGGCTTGGGCCTGAGCTTCGTCCAACCCCAGGGCCACCTCGGCAAAACCAATGTGGCGTTGGGCCAGCGCTATTTCCGGCATAATGGCACGCGGGCAGGCCGGAAGATCCGCGGCCATGGGCGCAAAATCGCGCTCGACGGGTCGCGAGGGGGCAGGCTGCTTGCTTTTTCCGGCCAGATCGCTGTTCAAAGCTTGCATCACTTGATAGGCGACCCTGCGGCCGTCGGCCATGGCCTGAACCACCGAGGTGGCCCCGCTGGCCGCGTCGCCGGCCGCATAGATGCCGTTCAGGCCGGTGCGGCCCTGAGCGTTCACCGCGAGCAAGCCTTTCTCATTCACCGTCAAGCCCATTTGATCGCCCAGGTCGCCGTAGGCACCGGTCTGGCCGATGGCCACGAAGGCGTGGTCGAAGGGTTGCGCGTGCACCGGGCTGCCGGGTACGATCTGGGGCCAGCAAATGCCCTTGGCATCGGCCGGCCCTGGTTGGGTGGCTTGCATGGCCAGGGCGTTCAGCTGACCGTTGTCGCCCCGGAAGGCCACCACCTGGCGTCGATCCAGCAGGGTGATCCCTTCGGCCAGTGCCGCTTCGACTTCGTCCTTATCGGCCGGAATCTCATGGGCCGCGAACCACGACACGATGGTGACCGCCGCGCCCATGCGATGCAGCACCCGGGCCAGATCAAAGGCCGCGTTGCCATCGCCGATCACGGCGGCCCGGCCCGCGAGCATCTTTACTTCGCCGCGGTAGAAGCGGTTTAAAAAGGCGACGCACCCCTGGACGCCGGCCAGGGTTTCGCCGGGCACGCCTAAACATCGGTCGGCCCACGAACCGCTGGTGACGATCACGGCGCTATGCTGCTTGCGCAGCTCGGTCAATCCCTGGGGCAGGGCTACAGTATGGCCGGTGACGATGCGCACCCCCGCGGCCTGAATGGCGGTCAGTTCGGCGTCCAATACGGCGCGCGGCAACCGGTGGGGCCCGATGCCGTAGCGCAGCAGGCCGCCGGCCTCCTGCTCTTTTTCATAGACCGTCACCGCAAACCCCTGGCGGGCCAGATCCGCGGCCGCGGCCAAACCGGCCGGGCCCGAACCGACTACGGCGATGCGCTCGGCGTCGGCCGGCGGCTCAACGGCGGGCAAACGCTTGGCCGCGACTTGGTCGGCCACGAAGCGTTTGATATCCCGGATCGCCACGGCTCCCTCTTTTTCGTTGCGCCGGCAGGCCGCTTCGCACGGATGGGTGCAGATACGGCCGCAAATGGCGGGCAACACGTTCTCCTGGCGGATCAGATCCAGGGCCTCCGCGTACCGGCCCGCGGCGGTCAGGGCCATGTACCCCTGCACGTTGACGCCCAGGGGGCAGTTGGCCTGGCATAGCGGTTGGCGTCGTTTGTCGATGAAGGCGCGACCGGGCAGGGCCATGCGGTCGATGGTCTGGATGGGCCGTGGCCGTGGGTTCTCGCCGCCGCAAACCGGGCACGCTTGGGCGCATTGGCCGCACAAGGTGCAGCGCGTGGCGTCCACATAGGTCGGCTGGCGTTCGATCTGCACGCGGAATCCTTGCTGGCTGTGCTTGGCTGAACGGATCTCGGCCGGCATGGCGCAGCGGATGTTGGCGTTGCGTAAAATCCGGATCAAGCCGGGGCGATGGGCGAAATTAAAGGGCACACCCGAGTCGAGACGATAGATTTCGGCGCTCAGCTTGCGATCCAGGTCCGCCTCTTTTTCCACGAGGGTGATGGGAACCCCCAGCTCGCCCAGCTTATTCGCTGCGGCCACGCCGGCCGGGGTGGCGCCCACGATCAGCACGCTGTGCAATCTGTTCTTGGGATGTTTCATGCAACCACTCCTACATGCCCGGCCGCCTTGTGCCGGCGGCCCTTCAAGGTGGCCTGGGCAAACTCCCAGCCCCGGTCAAAGGCCTTGAGATTCTTCTCCACCGTGCCCTTGGGCACCGTTTCGGCCACGGTGGCCCGGGCCGCGTCGAGGGTCACGGCCTCGGTGATGGCTGCCAGAAAGCCCACCATGATGATGTTGGCCATCATCTTGTTGCCCAACTCCTCGGCGAAGCGAGTGCAGGGGATGGCAAAGTGGTCTCGCGGAGTCGTGGGTTTGACCAGATCCTGCTCGACGATCAGCACTCCGTCCGCCTTGAGCGACGAATACTGCTTGTCGTAGCCGGACTGGGAGAGGCACACCAGGATGTCGGGATTCTGGATGTAAGGAAAGTAGATCGGTCCGTCGGCGATGGTCACCTGGGCGCTGCACGCCCCGCCGCGCGACTCGGGACCGTAGGACTGCACCAGGGTGCTCTCCAGATTGTCCCCGATGGCCGCTGCCTGGCCCACGATGCGACCGGC
>JBAQGR010000168.1:0-3001 GCA_049287895.1 Desulfatitalea sp. | reverse complement strand
GCGCAGGCCAATCGCTATCCCCCTGGCTTACTACGGAAGGATCAGCATGAACGTGCAGGACTTGACAGGAGAAGAACCAGCGGCGGTGAACGTCACCCGGCAACAGGTTTTTGATCGGCCGGATGGCTACGGCATCAATACCGGGGAATGCGGCGATACAGTGGAGATATTCCTTGCCACCCAAGGCTCCTTCATCCAGTCCGCACACTATCAAAGCGACGGCTGCATGGCGACGCACCTCTGCGCCTTGCTGGCAGTGGAATTGACCACCGGGCGAAGGATCGAGCATGCCTGGACAATCACTCCCGAGCTCATTATCGCTTCGTTGCCCGACCTTCCGGCAGACCATCATCACTGCGCCGAGCTGGCTGCCGGGGCCCTGTATCGCGCCCTGGTTGATTTGAAGGAGAATGAAAACCGGCCCTGGGCAAAACTCTACCGGACCCATCGGCGGCCGTGAGATGTCAAACCGTTGCTCGGCAGATGAGTAACTTCGTTGCGTTGATCAAGGAAACAGGTTAAGGCGTTATCCCCTGCGCCACTCCTCACATGGTTCCCACCATGGGCGATCCGCTTTACTTTTCTTCGAGGGGTTGTCCCGACCGCGCGCCATGGCCTGGCATGGCAAAGGCAGTATATTCATCCCCGCCACCCAGCCACGCCCGGATCACCGCGCGCAAATCGCCGGATACAAACGGAACCACCCGAATACCCTGGGCCGCCAGGATCGCCTGAATTGGCCGGGAAATAGCGCCGCACACCAGCGTGCCGACCCCCAATTCGACCAGGCGTGACACCTTTTCAATGGGTATCTGGCTTCGGAAGGTTTCCATCCGCTCCGCGGCAATCGCTCCCGCGCGCGCCTCGACAATGCAGGCCTGCCGAGCCGCGTCGAACTGAGGAGCGATTCGATTGTTCCAGGTCACAAACGCCGCCTTCATGGCCCATGGTCCTTGGCACTGTTAAGCTATTTAATACTTCTCAAGCGGCGCCGCGCGGCCCGCCACTGGTCCAGATTTGCGATCTGCACGGCCAATTCAAAACATTCCATACGGAAACAGCGCACATCCCCTTTTTGACCGGGATCGATGCATTCGGAAAAGTAATGAAAGAGGGTACAACCGGCGCCGCCGGCCAACTGGGCCAACAGACCGCCCAGTCGCGCGGCGGTCTGATAGTAATCGCCCACATCCAATGGCCCGGCGTTGATCGTGGCAACCATCTTTTTCAGCGCCAGATACGCATCGTAATGCCGTCGGATCGCCTGCTCCGAGCCAAACAGCGCCTCTTCGCGCTGCCGCTCCAACTCTTCAAGGGTATAGATTTGCATCGGTCAATCCTCCGGATTGATCCGGTTGCCCCATTTTACTCACTTCCCTGCTTGCCCACTTTCATCCTTATTCTACATCCCCATCTCCGGATGGAAGACATTGACCTCCTTCAAATCATCATGCAGGTATTCACGCTCGTTGGGGCCCAGAATTCCCAAGGAGAGACAGATCAGGGTCCACATATGCACCACGCCGTATTCGGCGCCGTAATGCTCGCTCAACTCGTGGATCTGGGCGTGGCAATTGTGACAGCCGGCGATGCAGTAATCGGCCCCGGTGGCCTGGATCTGTGCATCTTTCAAACGCCCATATTCAAGCCGCGCCTCCTTGTAACCCGACTGCAGGAATCCGCCGCCGCCTCCGCAGCAATAGTTGTTCGAGCGGTTGGGCTGCATGTCGATGAAATTCTCTTCGCCCACCACCGATCTGACGACAAAGCGCAAATCCTCGGCAATGGGGTCGCCGAAGGTCTTGCGTACGATCTGGCACGGGTCCTGGACCGTGAACTTGATCTTCAAATCCTTGTTCCAGTCCGAATTGACCTTGAGTTTGCCTTCGCGTATCCATTTGGCGTAGTATTCGTAAATGTTCTTTACTTCAAACTTGTGGGGGATCTTGAATTTTTTCAGTCCTGCCAGGACCGAGAAAGTCACGTGCCCTCACTCGGTGTTGAGAAAGACCCGGCACCCAAGATCATCCGCCTGTTTGGCCGAAGTGCTGGTGATCTGCTTCCAGGCCTCGTCATCGGCCAGGAACATGCAGTAGTTCTCGCCGCCCCAGCCCTTGGATCCGTAAGTCCAATCGGCGCCCGCCAAATGCAGTATTTTCCACAGCGGCACCATCTCGTCGGGCTCGGTGACCGGCTCGCGGGAGTTCTGGTTCAAAAAGAATTCGGCCCCCTCTTTGTCGATAGGTGCCTGCATCTCGGCAAATTCAGGCTGGCCTTCCTGGTACTCGGACAGGACATCTTCCACCGTGAACTGAAAATCTTCCGGCGACGTGCCCATGGCGCTGCAACTTTCGTTGCGCAAGGCCATGTCGCAGGAGCCCAGAATGCCCTTGGGACGCTGCTCCCTGGGCCACAAGGCCCGGGCGTTGAAAACCAACTGGGGGATGTTGATCTGCATGGGGCAGACATAGATGCACCGCTGGCACATGGTGCACATCCACACCCAATTGGTCTTTTTGATTTCCTCGTCCATACCCAGGGCCGCCATGCGCAGGAACTTGCGGGGGTCCATGTTTTCCAGTCCGGTGGCCGGACAACCTGACGAGCAAGCGCCGCAGGTCAGGCACAAGTTCAGGTTTCCGCCGTCGGGAAGTATCAGCTTGACTCTATCCAAAAAGGTGCTCTCCTTTTTGGCGCCAAGCCGGATGGGTTGATCGGTCATTTCGTGTTGTCCTCCTTCTTTGCTTAAGCCGGCTTTGCCGGAGTTTCAAGTTTTTTATGTGAAGGAGGGTAGCATCCATCGTGCCAAGAAGGGGGGAAGGAATATGGCGGAAATCAACCCGACAAACCATCTAACCATGCATCCTGCACGATTACCTTCGCCGGCCGCGGCCGTCCACTTCCGGCACCGCGATTCCGTGCGCCTTAATTTTACGGTAGAGCGTTGCGGCATCGATATCGAGTTCCTGGGCCGCCTTTTTGCGATTACCCTTATAAAAAC
>JBAQGR010000167.1:0-6035 GCA_049287895.1 Desulfatitalea sp. | reverse complement strand
CCCCAGGCGCGCTGCACCACCGCCGGTTCGTCCTGCCACCAGTAGATTACTTCCCATGCCGGGTCATGCAGGTCGAAGTACAGCGGTGAGCGCCAGGGGATCATCTCGGGCAGGGAGCCGGTCATATCGAAGCTGCGCAAGGCAAAATCGTCATACTCCTCATCCTCAGAAGATTCCAGCGCCAGCCCCAGATGCTCCAAAAGGCCCGGCCATTTGGTCTCTTCCTTCTCCAGAGCATCCTTCTCCACAGCATCCTCGGCGGGCGCGCTCACATTGTCATCCGCGGCCGGCGTGTACGGGGTCTCCTCGGCCGGCGCCTCGTCCGCTTCTTCCGTGGCCTCTGATTCATCCGCATCGCCCTCTTCTTCCGCGGCGTCCGCTTTGGCGTCGCGCCGGGCGCCGGCGGCCTTTTTGGAGGGTTTGAAAGCGACGACCAGCCGTCCGCCCTGGGTGGAGATCTTGTCCAAAAGGCGCGGCCACGCCTCATCATCGAGAAAACGGTCCCAGTCGGTGACGCCGCACACCAGAAGCGTCGTCGCGGCGCTCATCGCCACCTGATCCAAGGGCCGGAAATTGCGCTGGGCGCCACCGGCATCCACCTTTTGCAGGCTCTCGAAAAATACCTGTGTCCCCAAAGGATCGCCGCGCAGCGAAGAGTACGCCGGATAGAGATCCCCGGCCTGAAACCGCAGCCAGAATAGCCAGGTCAGCCCCACGGCAAAAACGATGGCGCAGAAGAAAACGAGCAGTATGGCTTTACGCGGCACGGTGGACAAGCGCGGCAATCCTTTCCTGATCGGAGATGAAGCGCGACAACTGCGCCTCGGCCACCGGGTGCATGCCGTACCAGGCGCGCTCGAAGGCCGTCATGCACTGGGCGAAGCGCTCGAGCAGCTCGGGCTCGGCATGGGCGCGCCGTGTCAGCTCGTTGAGATAGTCATGATTGGATTTGTAACGGGCGATGGCCACGCGGCCGGTATCGCCCAACTGGGCCAGCAGGGCCAGATACAAGGCCCGCAAGGCCTGCCGGAAATCCCCGCGGCCCATCAGCTCCTGGGCCAGCGCCAGCCAGCGGTCGCGCGGCAAATCTCCGGCCGTGAGGCTTTCGTCGTTGATATCCACCACCGGCTCTCGGGTCTTCGACACCGGTTTCCGCCGGACCGCCTGGCGGGCTATCCACCAGCGCCGCAATGAAATCAGCAGTAAAATCAGAAGAAGAATCCCCGTAAGGTAGAAGATGAGCCGAATGATCGCCCGCCAATCCCGGCCGGTGGAAACGCGCCCCTCCGGGTCCGGGAATCTGCGGCGCAACCACTCGGCCAACGATTCCAACCAGCGATCCACCGCATCAAAGGCCGCCTCGATCTTCTCTACCAGCCAGTTGAGAGTCTCCGCCAGCCAGCCGGTCTCTTTCTCCGCCGGCGCATCGACTTGTTCCCGGGGCAGCCGCCAGGCGAAGCGGCGCTCTTGCAGCATCTGCTCGATGGTCTCATCTAATTGCCGGACATAACTATCCGTCCCGGACTGGGCCGAATCGTCCGCGGACGCGATGGCCGGCAGCGGAGCGAGGCTGGCGGCGGCGACCGCTGCATAGAGAAGCATCAGCACCAGCGGCTTTAAGAATGGTTTGAGGGCCGTGCGCAGGTCATCCCCGGTGATCCGGGAGCACCCGTAGAAACAGCGCAGCGCATAGGCAGCCTTGATCACCGGATCGATACACAGGTAGGTCAAGGCGCTGGTGATGGTCAGGAAGGTGGTGTTGGTCATGGCCCGCAGGCCGCTGAAGGTAAAAGCGGTCTCAACTCCCAACAGCCATTTGAACAAGTAGGGCAACAGCATCAGCCCGATGGCCAGATTCAAAAGGACCAACAGCCCGAACACCGTCAGGATCGTCAGCAGCAGATGGTTCTGCCCCGGCCACGGCATGGTCTGCCGCAGCGCCTCCTGGTAGAGTTGTTTCAGGGTTTTGGTCTCCGGTCCGTCCAGTACGCTCAGATTTTGATAAAAGGCGTAGGCCCAGGCCATGGGCAAAACGATCAGCGCGGCGACCGGCAGTACGACCAGGCCCGTGGCCTGAAGGGCCGCCTGCCGCAGGGCGGCAGCCCCGCACCGCTGCCAGGGCCAGGGCTCGGGGGCCACATCGTTCAAGGCGGACCACAACCGCCGGCAGTACCGCACGTGCCACAGCTTCATCCAGATAAAGAGCAGGGCCAGGCCCCCCGCGGCCGGCGCGCAATAACTATCGGCATAGGGATTGCGGCTCATGTCCGACCAGAAGAAGAGCAGTCCCAGAATGAAGGGCAGCGTGCCGATGTAGTACTCCACCAGCGCGGCGGC
This sequence comes from Desulfatitalea sp., assembly GCA_049287895.1. Taxonomy (GTDB): domain Bacteria; phylum Desulfobacterota; class Desulfobacteria; order Desulfobacterales; family Desulfosarcinaceae; genus Desulfatitalea. The sequence continues at coordinate 3,698 of JBAQGR010000167.1, read as the reverse complement.
GCCCTTTTGGCGCAGCAGGTGAACGGCTCGCTCCGTCAGAGCCAGGGCGCCGGGCACAAAGGCCGCATCCTTGGGCGTCATGGTTTGTGCCACCAATCGGCCTGCCAGATGGCGCCTTCATGGAACTCGTGGGGAATGGCCAGCAGCATTCGGCCCACAAGATAAAAAATGTACCAGATCATGAGAAATCCGCACGCCCCCTGCATGCCTGCTATCAAACGCGCCCGCCAGCGGCCCGATCGGTCCGCGGCCGCGCCGGCCTTGCTTACCAGGCAGTCACTGCACAGCATGCGGTCGTCATGCTCGGTCACGCACTCGCGGCAGAAAAAGCGCCCGCAGGCCGGGCAACGCACCACGGCTTCGCGGTTGGGATGATGATAACAACGCTGTTGACTTAACGGCTCCATGGCACCCATTCCAGTTGCGCCTATGATCGCATGGCGTGCCGGCTCGCATGCAGGGCCACGGCCGCCAGCCCAACGACCCCCAACGCCAGGGAAGCCGCGGTAAACCCCATGGCCAGGATCAGGATCACCTCCTGATCTTCCAAGTGCAGTTCCAGAAACACATTGAGCATCGCCATATAGTTGTAACTCAAATCGGGGTGGCGCATGGAAGCGACAATAAAAAGGATGTAGGCGTAAAGGCCATGCGCCGCCGCCAGCACCAGCGTCAGCCAACTGACGATGGCGAGCAGCGACCCTTTGATTTGCCGGTGCCAATGCACCAGGGCCACGATCGCCAGCACCATCGTCGCGGCCAGCGCGACCAATCCCAAAACGACCAGCCACGATTGCTTCAGCCACAGCTGGAGGCCGCCGAGTGCCCCCTCGACCCCCACCACGCTGAACAAAATCCAATGCAACAGCGGCTTGAAAGGTTCGCCGACCTCGGCCAGCGGGTGCGGGGTCCGCGGCGCGACACTGGCGGCCGCCGGCAGCGCGCTGGTCATCGCCATGGGGCGGCCCTGGAATCCACCCTGGACTTTTTCGCATAACGCTTTGATCCGGTCGGCTGTTTTACAGGCGCTGCGCTCGCGCACCAAGGTGGTCAGCCGTTCTAGTTGCACGGCGGTCTGTAAGTACACCTCGCAACATGGCCCCTTGAAAAGATTGACAAGCAGGCAAACGCCCCAAACAATGGCGAGGGTTGCGGTGAAAAGGGCGCTGTCCGGCAGCAAGAGCGACATGGCTCCGAAAAGCAGCACCAGCACTCCCCAGACGGAGCTCCAGAGGTGCTGGCGGCGGTTGCGGCGCACGATCAAGGCCTGGATATCCTTGTAGTAAAAACGCCGGTAGTGCTCCTGCATCATGTTGTTTTCCACCCACAACAGGTGATCCGGCCCTTGCCAGAGCATCCGGCGGGCGAACAGCGAAAGCCATCTTCCCGGTATTTTCGTATAGGTGGCGGATTTGCGCGCCATGCCTCAGACCCCCAATTGCCGGACCAGAACAACGATCCAGCCGGCTATTTGCACCCCGGCCAGCACCACCGCCAAAATACTCTTGAACCGGCCTTTAGGCAGCACCGGCGAGGGTGTCCGCCAATGACGAACTGCAAAGTAGATGGCCGCCGGCGCTGTCAGCAGTGTCAGAAAGATCGTCATCACAGGCCAAAAGGCCAGGTTGAGGGCGATTTCGTCATAGCGCACGTGGCGCTGCTGCAGGGCCGTGATCTTCTGCTTATCCCTTCCGGTCTGCAGGCAGCCCATGCAGATACTGCGACCGTCCAGCTCCACCTGGCAGACGGCGCACAACAACCGCCCGCAGGCCGCGCAGGGCACCACGGCCAGCTGGCCGGGATGGTAGAAGCATTCGGCCTGGCCGTGGGCATGCGCGCTCTGGAGCACGGTCTCCGGTTCATCCCGGCGCAAAAAGGCATTGAAGACATCGATCCTGAGAAGTACCTGACACGCCGGGCACGGCACCATGTGACCCGTGTGGACGGTGTCGGCGCCTTGAATGGTCCGGCAATTGGGGCAGGCGATCACGGCGGTTCCCGGCTCGGCTACTTGTAGACGACGCGGGTACTGCAAACCCGGTCGTGCAGGGCGCGCTTTTCACTGTCAAAGGCTGCCATGATGTATCCGATTCCCAGCACAATGGCGCTGATCCACTCGGCAAAATTGCGCCCCAGGGCGCGGGCGTATGTGACCTTGTCGCCCTCGGGGGTGACCACCTTGAGCCGGCAGGCCATCTTGCCGGGCGTGGCTCCGAAGCGGCCCACGAAGAAGGTGTTGTACACAGCCGGAATAAGGATGCCGATCAACTGTTGCACGCCCAACAGCAGCAGCGAACCGGAGGTGAGCATATCCTCGGGATCTTCGGGCATGGACGAGAAAGTTGAATACGCCAGGATACCGAAGGGAATGAGGATGGCATACTGGGCCGCGGCCATGATCAGGCCGTCGATGATTTTGGCGCCGAAGCGGATCCAAAAGCCCGCGTACTTGAGCACCCCCGGCATGGTGACCCCCTCCCGGAGCCGCTGCACGAAGATCGGTTTGCAGGCTGCGCAAATGACCTGATTATCGAAGCGGACCACCTGATCCTGGGGAAACGAGCGGCCGCACTGGGAGCAGACGGCGCTCTCCGCGGACGCCGTCCCAACCGGTGCAGCGAGCGGCGCAGTGGAAGGAGCGGGCTTGGTGGGTTCCGGCGGAACGACCGCGGGCGGCGTGGGAGACACGGGCGGAGGGGGCGGCGCCTGGCCGACACCGGCATTGGCTTGGGAATTGGTGCGGGCCATCTCCGCCAGTGGACGCCAGTCGTTCATGGAGACATTGCGAACCAGTGTTTTGCCATTGATCCGTTTGGCGTGAATCAGCTCTTGCAGTTGCACTTTTGTAACTGGACCGATCTCTTGCTCCCCATCCTTGTAGTACCACGACATGAATCGTCTCCTGCCTTCCCCTGGTTTGCACACAAAGCGTGATTGCCTGCGGCCAAAGTGCGCCAACGCCTTATTATTGAAATTGGTAAAATTCTGAAAACAGATGGAAAATTGAGACGACCATACCAAAGAAGCCGGCGGCTGGGCAAGGGAAATGTCAAACGGGAGATACGCTGCGGTCGGCTTGCCGCGATTCGGGTTATGAATAGCTTTACCCTCGTCCCCTCTTGCTCGTCCGGTCGTTTAAGATTGCATATTGACAGGTGCTTTTCCGTAGTTTACATTGCGAAGTGTAAACTTTAATCGATGGAGGAGCGCCATGAAAGCAACCGCAAAAGATCTCCGGTTTCATTCAAAAGAACTGCTCGATAGTGTCAATAGAGGCGAAGAAGTCATCATTACCTTTCGCGGTAAGCCTTGTGCGAAGCTTATCCCCTACGAAGACAAGAAGCGTCCAATTGAAAAGAACAAATTGTTCGGCATTTGGAAAGACAACGACACGGTCAAGGATGTGGACGAATATATCAAGGGGTTAAGAAAAGGCAGGCAGTAAATGCTATTAGTAGATACAGATGTCCTTATTTGGTACATGAAAGGGAATGAAAAAGCATATAATGTCGTTGAGAATTTGGACAGTTTTTCAATTTCCGTCGTTGCTTATATAGAATTAGTCCAAGGCATGCGAAATAAAAGTGAGCTTAGCAATTTACGCAGAGCGCTGAACGATTGGAATGCAAAGGTTCTCTATATCTCGGAAGAAATATCTTTAAAAGCGATGTTCTTCGTAGAACAGCATTATTTAAGCC
>JBAQGR010000166.1:0-4000 GCA_049287895.1 Desulfatitalea sp. | reverse complement strand
TCCATGGACCTGGGCATCAATGTCTACGCCGCATATGGCATGTCCGAAACCTGCCCCCTGCTGACCATCGCCCTCTTGAAACCCCACATGCTCTCCTGGAGCGAAGAAGAGCAAATCAAGATGCGCTGCCGCACCGGTCTGCCGGTGGCCAACGTGTTGCTGGAAGTCATCGACGCCAACGGCAAGCCCATGCCCCACGACGGAAAGACCACCGGCGAAGTGGTGGTGCGCTCGCCCTGGCTGACCCAGGGCTATCTGAAGGATGTGGAGAAGAGCGAAGCGCTCTGGGAGAACGGCTGGCTGCACACCGGCGACATCGGCTATATCGATCCCGAAGGCTACCTGCAGATCACCGACCGGCTCAAGGACGTGATCAAGACCGGCGGCGAATGGATCTCTTCCCTGGAACTGGAAGACATCATCAGCCGCTGCCCGGGCGTGAGTGAAGTCGCCGTCATCGGCGTGCCTGACGAGAAGTGGGGGGAACGCCCCATGGCCCTGGTGGTGCCCAAACCCGACGCCAAGGCCACCCTGACCGAGGATGCCATCAAGTCCTTTGTGGCCAAATTCGCCGCCGACGGACAGATCCCCAAGTACGGCGTGCCCGACCGCGTAATGCTGATCGATGCGCTGCCCAAAACCAGCGTGGGCAAAATGAATAAGAAAGAGATGCGCAAGCAGTTTCATTAATCAAGAAAAGGGGGTAACCCACCCGGGTTGCCCCCTACGCCTTGCCCGCGGCCTTGCGGCCGAAGGCGATGCCCAGTTTGCGCATGCGTTTGCGCAAGGTGGCGGGATTGACTTGCAGCAGGCGGGCCGCGCCCTTTTCACCTTCGATGCGGCCGTTGCAGCACGCGAGCACCTTTTGGATGTGCCGGGCCGCGACCATATCCAGCGCCAGCGGCACAATGTTCTCAATATCACCGCGCTCCGTTGACTCCACTGGCGCCGGGTCCGCGATGGGAAGGATATCGCCGAAGGCCAGGGGCGCGCCACGGCTCACGATGAGGGCGCGTTCCACCGCGTTTTCCAATTCACGCGCATTGCCCGGCCAGGGATAGCGCATCAAGCGCTCCAGTGCGCCGGTCACCATCTCGGGCACGCTGGAGAGCTTCATCTCCCGGGCCTTCTTGGCCATGAAGTGCTGCACCAGGGCCGGGATATCTTCCGAACGCCGGCGCAGGGGCGGAATCACGATGGGGAAGACCCGCAACCGGAAGTAAAGATCTTCTCGAAAGCGCCCCTCGGCCAGCATCTGCTCCAGGTTGCGGTGGGTGGCAGCGATGATGCGGATATCGACCCGGATGGTATCCGTGCCGCCCACGCGCTCGATGGTTTTGTCCTGAAGCACGCGCAGCAGGCGCACCTGGGCCTCCATGGGCAACTCGCCGATCTCGTCCAGGAAGATCGTGCCGCCGTCGGCCCGTTCGAAGCGCCCGCGCTTGCGGGCGAGCGCACCGGTAAAGGCGCCCTTTTCGTGGCCGAACAGCTCGCTGTCCATGAGGGTATTGGGGATGGCCCCGCAATTGACCCGGATGAACGGCCCGTTGCGCCGGGTCGACAGGCTGTGGATGGCGTTGGCCAGTACCTCCTTGCCCACCCCGGTTTCGCCCAGCAGCAGCACCGGGCTGTCCAGGGGGGCCACCTGGCGCACCATCTCCATGATCTCGCGCAACCCGACCCCGGCGCCGACTACTTCTTCACCGGCCATCTGGCGCAGCTCGTCCCGCAGGTAGCGGTTGTCGTCGGCCAGCATGTCGCGCAGCTTGCGCAACTCGCGATAGCGCAGGCTGTTGGCCAGAGCGATGGCGAAGGGCCGGTTGAGCAGAGAGAGCAGTTGCAGATGCTCCTGGGTAAAGCGCCGGCCCGGTTCGCCGAAGACCGATACTGTGCCGATGAACTCCCGCTCCAGGGCCAGATCGAGCAGCAGGCCGGAGAGATCCTCGGCCTCGAAGGGACGCACCACCGGCCCGGCCACGGCGTCGTCGCCCATGCGGTCCACCAGCTTGGTGCGCGAGCGGCGCTGATCTTCCACCTGACGGCGGCCCTTGGCCGACAACGGCGTACGCAGGCTCAGAGCTTCGCTTCCGGTCACCGTGGCCATGGCCACGGTCTCCACGATGCCCGACTGGCGGTCGTAAATATGAAAACACATACGGCTGGCCGGCAGGAACCGCACCCAAAATTGCAGGCACTGCTGCATGGCCTTTTCGATATCCAGGCTGCTGCATATCCGCAGGGTCGATTCGCGAAAAAACGCGTTGGCGTCGATGGGCATGTTTCCTCCGTTTCCGTGCTATTGGCCAGTTTAGGGAGCATCCGGACAATAGTCCAGTTTTTTCTGTCCCATGGTGCGGCCATGACAGGGCTGCTCCGGACAACAAATTGATTTCAAAGTACAATCAATGATGGTACATAATTTGCTCAGTTCCATCCTGGCGATAGTAGTTACAAAAGCGTGCGCATTTTTGCGCCCACGCCCTTCCAAAGTAAGCGAAAGGCTTAACTCGCATCGAATTCGCGCACCGCGCACAAGGAGGAATCCATGCAGTTTGAATTGACCAAAGAGCAGATCCAGATCCAGAAGGCAGTCCGTGATTTTGTCAAAGGGGAGTTCAAAAAAGATGAGATCCACGACCTGCTGGAGCGCCACGCCTATCCCGAGCGTTTGTGGAAAAAGGCGGCCGAGTTGGGGTTCATCGGCATTCACTTTCCGGATAAGTATTCGGGCCAGGGCATGGGCGTCATGGAGAACATTCTGGTGGCCGAAGAGCTGGCCCGGGGCGATAGCACAGTAGGCACCTGTCTGCTGATCGCCGACTTTGCCAGCGAGCTGATCCTGCACTGCGGCAGCGAAGAACAGAAGGCCACCTGGCTGCCCAAGGTGGCCGAAGGCCAATGTCTGTCGTGCGGTGCCTTTACCGAACCGGATCACGGCTCGGATATCACCAAGGTGGAAACCACAGCCGTCAAGCAAGGCAACGAGTGGGTGATCAACGGCTCCAAGATTTTCATCACCAACAGCGGGCCCCTGGCCGGCTTCTACAATGTGCTCTGCACCACCGATCCCAATGCCCAGCCCTCGTACCGCGGCCTGAGCATCATCCTCGTGGAAGCCGACCGTCCGGGCGTCTCCTACCAGGATGTGGGCAAGAAGATGGGTATCACCCTGAGCTACACGGCCGAAGTGACCTTCAAGGATGTGCGCGTGCCGTTGAGCAACATGGTGGGCAAAGAGAACCGCGGCTTTTACCAGTTGCTCGAGTTCTTCGACGAAAGCCGCATTCTGGTGGCGGCCCAGGCCCTGGGCATCGCCCAAGGCGGATTTGACCGCGCCCTGGCTTATGTCAAGCAGCGCGAGCAGTTCGGCAAGAAGATCGCCCAGTTCCAGGCCACCCAGCACAAGCTGGCCGACATGGCCACCAAGATCGAAGCCTCGCGCCTGCTCATCTACAAGGCGGCCTGGAATTTCGACCAGGGCCGCATCGATCCCAAGCTGACCTCCATGGCCAAGATGTTCGCGGCCCGCTCGGCCGTGGAAGTGTGCGACGAGGCCATCCAGCTGATGGGCGGCTATGGCTACATGCAAGAGTACGAGGTGGAGCGCTACTATCGCGACGCCAAGATCACGGAGATCTACGAAGGCACCAAGGAGATTCAGAAAAACACCATCGCCGGCGTCCTGTTGGGCGGCATTAAATAGCCGGGCGGTGTAACAGTTTTCCCCTCCCCTTGCCCTCCCATCCCAACCCGCTTTTTTCGAGGGGAGGGGAAATTTTGATGCTTCAAGCGATCCAAGTACAAAGCCGAACCCGGGGGCTGATCCTCCCCGGGTTTGGTGTTTTAGCGCTTGCCGCGAAGGCGACCATTTTTCATAATTCCTTTCCGATACCATGCGGCCGACCGCATCACACCTATAATACATACAAAAACCGGACACCAACACTCTCGGAAGAAGGGATCGCCTGAGATAGCTATCGATGGGGCGCCTTTTGAGGAG
>JBAQGR010000165.1:0-2526 GCA_049287895.1 Desulfatitalea sp. | reverse complement strand
GCCTGATGAACCGATAATAAGTGGTGGGCGCCAATTGTTGCTTGGTCAGGATATTCTTTTCGATGCACATCCTGTAGACGTCGAACTTGGTATGGTTGTCGGTAAAATACGGAAGCACCTGATTAATGGCTTCGAGCAACTGCTCGGGGCTTATCTTCCTGGCCACGCCTTTATCGCTGCGGCTCTTTACCGCCACGCCGGTGACGCCGTAGTTTTTGTACCGGTAGTACCAGGTCGAGATCGTGCGCCAGGTAAAGCGCCGCAGGTGGCCCTGCTCGTCGGTAAAGGCGAGCTTGGCTGTGTTTTGGATCCGCTCCTGGATGGTCTTGCCTTGGGCGTTTTCGATGGCGCCCAATACGCGCATTTTAAGATATGGGCTGGGCCACTTCATGGATATCCTCCTTTGGGTTTTTCTCCTTCTTAGTCCATCCATGGCCGCCCGGAAACGATTTCGTGTTGTTGTTGCGAGCTTATGCTCAAAGCGTAAGTTGGGTTCGGATAGAAGTGCAGTAAGGGCCTTTGGAAGAAGCAAATAATGCGTTTAGAAAAACTTCGTTTGAAAATGGTACTGAAATTGGGAGATGGGGCACTCGGAAGTAAGGGTGGATGCGAGATGCAAAAGAGTTTGCACAACGGGCTGCCGGGTGTGTTCGCTCGGCGGAGGCCCCTTTATTCTTGCCAGAAAGGCCCGGATGCGCGACTGATTGCGCTTGAACCTGGCTAAAATCCTATAGATGGAAGACGCTTTCATGGCGCTACCCGATTTCCTCAACGCCTTGGCCGGATATAGCCCCTGTTTGATTTTATCCAGAAATGCCCACACGCAAGCCGCCGAAAGCATGCAATTTTTGATGAAGCCCGAATTTAAAACGCAAAAGGTTCTTCCACAGCCGCGCTTGTTATTGCGCCGGCTGCAATAGATCCGATGGCCGCGCCGGACCCTTGTCAGCGCGTCGTTTTCCGCATAACCATAAAGAAATCCATGCAATATCAAAAACCCGCGCAGCCCGCAGTGCGGGCAAGCGCTATGCTTGAGCCGCCGGAAAAAGGCATCGAATTGTTCTTCCGTGTCATAAAAGCTTTGTGTTTTGAAAAAACTGCCCGGTTCCATGACCCAACCCGTGATGAAATTTTGGCGCCGACCACCACATCCGCTTGGATATATTGGAATTTGACCCAACTTGGAAATGTTTTTGAAAGGATTCGCTACGCTCAATCCGTTTGATTGGGTTTTTTAAGGCATGGGTGGGGTGGCTTGAATGGGTGGAGCGGGTTTTCCCGAATTAATGGGGATCGAAAAATTTAGAATACCCATTTTAATTCGGCAGAAATCAGCCTGATTTACGACGGGAGTGTGGTAAATAACAGCTGGCGGGAGTCAAATGCCCTCAGGTAGTGTGCTATTTGAAATAGGGCCGAATGGTAGCTGGTCTCCGCTTAGAAGGTTTTAAAAAATGAAAAACTTCGAAAATCATGGTTGCGAACAATGCAGAAATGGGGTTTTAAGTGGTTTGTGGCCACCACCGAAGAGAATTGGTGTTTACGAAGATGGACCAACCTTTCTTCACCGGTGTGAGTTTTGTGGGGCTTATTGGGATTTTGAACTAAGAATCGTGGCCCCTATTAATGAGGACGACGCAAAGAAGAGATATCCAAAATTATTTGAAGGGGAGAATTGGGGAACCCCCGGGGAACCCCGGGACGTTACCGAGTAACATAGGGAGGCCGGGACGCCCAAACTGCCGAAGCAAATAACGCCACCAGCTCTTTGACAATTTAATACACTTCAACCGCTTTACTTTTGGCCCTCACCAGCCAGGCCGTATCCTCAGGCGAGGTTATCGGCCTGGCCGGCTTCGGGGTAGCCGCCATCTCACCCACCGGCCTGAGCCAGACCTTCGAGTGGGACCCGGAAGACAACCTGCTGCTGCACACCGACGCCGCCGGTCGTCAGACCCGCTTCGAGTACACCGGTGTCAACGAACTGGCCCGGCGCATCAACCCCGACGGCACGACGGTCCAATATCGCTACGACACCGAAGAGCAGCTCATCGGCGTCACCAACGAACGCGGCCAGACCCATCGCTTCCACTTCGATCCGGCCGGCCGCCTGGTAATACTTCGTAATAGCGTTCAAATAGGTCGTCGTAAAAGAGCCACACCCAAATCCTTAAGCATCCGCCGAGCATCGTTCAATCCGCGCCCGCCAATCCAGAACGTAATCAACAGGCGTGTGGGGGCATCGATTGCCGTCCAGATCCACGTGCGCCCATACTGCTGTTCGAGGTCCTCGGCGCTTCCAGAACTTTCCTTTTTTTTACAAAGGTCCACAGTTCGTCGAACTGCGCCTCGGTCAGTTTCAATGAAGTCAGCAACCCAGAGAGCACGTTGGCGCAATGCTCGCCAGCACGCAGAATCACCCGATTGACCGTGTCCTTGTCAAGCCCCAGCAGGCGCGCGGTGGCTCGCACGCCAACTCCTTCGGCCGCGTGGTGGATGATTTGTCGAATCGTCTCGGCCGGCAGA
>JBAQGR010000164.1:0-1869 GCA_049287895.1 Desulfatitalea sp. | reverse complement strand
ATGAAAGGGGGCAACAGATGGTCAATGCTATGTTTAAAAGCGATCGACGGATGTACAGTCGAACCGCTTGCGACTTGCGCGCCGATCTGGATGATTTCTCGGGATATGTTCGTAATTTTGGCAAGGGAGGTGCCTTGATCGAGGCCACCGTCGGCAATGAAGCCAAAGTAGGCCAGGAGATCTTCATGGCGATCCCCTTCAAAGGCCGGAGCAACGATCTGATCCTCAAAGCCCGGGTGGCCTGGACCCGCAGCGATTCCCTGGGAGTTACTTTCCTGTAAGAGCAGTCCTATCGGTTCGGTCCGCCCCCCCCGCAGGACCGGAACACTTTAACTTTCCACTCTCTTCTCAAACTTCTAGAAATCTCGCTTTCGCTTCGGGATTGGCCGCCAAATCCATGTCGTGTTCGATGATCACCATGGTCTTGCCTTCGGTCAGCCGCCGGATCAACGCCACCGCGTCGTGGGTCTCATCGGCGGACATGCCCGCCGCCGGTTCATCGAGCATCACCAGGTCCGGATTGGTGGCCAGGGCCATGCCGATCTCCAGGGAGCGGTGCTTGCCGTAGGAGAGCATGCCGGCCGGAAAATGGCGATCCGCGAACAGATTGATCCGTTTGAGGATCTCCACCGTTTCCTGGGTGATGTCTTCCATTTTGTCCACGAAATGGAGGAAATTGAAGCGGTTCTTCCTTCGGGACAGCACCGCCAGGCGGATGTTCTGGAAGGCCGTCAACCGGTCGAAGGTGGTGGTGATTTGAAACGACCGTCCCATGCCGCGCCGCCGAATATGGCACGGCCCGGCGCCAGTTATGTCTTTGTTCTTGAAAAAGACCTTGCCCCGGATAGGGGTGTAGGTTCCGGTGATGACAAAGAATGAATCATTTAGAACCATTGAATAGAATGGCTCCATGCTGTCTGAGGCGAACGAGGCCTACTCAGCGCACATTTTTCAGTTTCAGGATCCCCCGGTCCGCCGTGGTCAGATAGATGTCCCCTTGGGGGCCGACATGCATGGGCAGCGGAAACTCCACGGGGGGATAGCTGCCCACGGTGGCATAGGCGATGGGCAGATGGGCAGCCACCAGCGTCACGGCCATGGTTTGGGGATCGACGCGCAGCAGTTTCTGACCCGCGCCGTCGAGCACCAGCAGACGGCCCTTGCCGTCGTTGGCCAGGGCCCCCGGCTTGCCTGTCTGCCCGGAGAGAAACACCTCCTTATGGCCGGTTTTGGTGTGGATGACGCTGACCCGTCCGACTTTGGCCTCGGCCACATAGAGCCGGTCTGCAATGGCGGCCATGGCCAAAGGTCCTTCGAGCCCCTTGGCCAGAACCGAGATGGCGCCGTCGGCCAGGTTGACGACGCTGATCTGACCGGCGCCATATTCGGCCACATAGAGCGCGTTCCCTGAAGGGTTCAGCAGGGCTGCCATGGGCAGCTTCAATCCGCCGGCCACGGGCTTGAATTCGCCGGTGGCCGGATCGCCCAGGGACACCGCGCCATGGATGCAGTCGGTCCAGACGACCTGGCTGCCCGGTCCGTCGGCCAGGCTCAAGGGCAGCGGCAGGCCGTGGGCAGCCCAGGCATTGAGTTTGGTGGGAAGATAGCGGCCCTCCTGGATGGTGCGGACCATGATGGCATCGGCTACCAGCAGGGAGTTGACCTTGGCGACGATCCCCAGCGGCTGGTTGGGGCCGTTGGCAAAGAGTTGTTTGAATCGGCCGCTGCCGTCGGTGGTCACCTCGAAGATCGTGGCGTCCCAATAGCTGGTGACAAACAGGCGCCCCTGGCGGGTTATGGCGATGTTGTCCAGCCCCGGCACCAGTTGGGCGATCTTTGCGCGACCTGTGCCGTCCAGGCGCATCTTAT
>JBAQGR010000163.1:0-2380 GCA_049287895.1 Desulfatitalea sp. | reverse complement strand
TTGCTTTACTTCGATGGCTTGATTGTTTTTAACCTCGGTGCGCATGTCGTTTTCGATGATTTCGTTCCGGTCCTTGGCCGCGTGGGTGAAAAACTCTTCGGATCCGGCAAGATCTTCGAAGCGGATCTCGTTGCTGTTGCCGCTGTTTTTGCTCGAAGCGGATTTGATGGTGCTTTGGGTCTTGTTAACCGGCAGCTCGCAGGGCGGCTTGTTGCGGGCGTTATAGACCCGTCCGGTGACCATGGGCCGGTCCGGGTCGCCCTCCAGGAAGCTGACGATCACCTCATGGCCCACTCGCGGTATGTGCAACCCGCCGTACTTGGCCCCGGCCCAGGTCTGGGAGACGCGCATCCAGCAGGACATGTCTCCGTCCCGGCGTTCGTCCTGGCGCCGATCCCAATGGAATTTGACCTTGACGCGGCCATACGCGTCGGTGTGGATCTCTTCGCCTTGGGGGCCGGTGACGATGGCGGTCTGGTTGCCGGCGATCACCGGCTTGGCCGTTTTGCGCTCGGGCCGATAGGGGACATCCAGGGGGATGCAGGCGAACTGGTTGTCGTAGCTGTCGCCGTCGGACAGGCCGCTGGTGAGCTGCTGGCGCGCCTTGTGGCCCACATGGGTCAGAAGATAGGTTTGGCCGTTCATGGCGGCCAGGGGATGGTCGGTCAGGACAAAGGTGTAGCCGGGGGTCAACGCGCGGACATTGGCGGCCCCCTTGATAGTGCCCGCCCGAACGTCGGCCGCCTGTATGCGGATCATGGCAAGGCGCTGGCCTGGGTCGCTGGATTTATCGTAGCCGCCCGGATATTCGTACTGCTCGCCCTGGCTTTGGGGGCTCGCGTAGCGGCTGGATTTCTCCACGGTCATGTCGTTGATGGGCATCATAAAGTTGTAGTCCCGGGCGACATATTTTGCGGCGCCCAGTTGCCGGGCCGGGGTCCAATCGACGATCCCCTCCTGGTCGCTGGTGCCGCCCAGGGTGTTCTGGAAGCGCACTTTTTGTTTGGGCCCCGGGGCGCAGGGTTTATGCGCGCCGGACGCATCGGCGAACACCAGGGTGTGCTTGCCGTTCTCGTGCTCGAAAAAGAAATAGATGCCTTCGTCCTCGCACAACCGGCGGATAAAGGCGAAATCGGATTCGTTGTACTGCACGCACAACTCTTTTTGGGGGTAAGCGGCGCTCAGCGCCAGCCGATAGTCGATGGCCCCCTTGACCTTTTTGGCTTTGAAGCCGGAGGGGTCCAACACCTGTTTGATGATGTCGGGAACGGACTTGTTCTGAAACAGTCGGCAGTCATGGCACTGTTGCAGCATCCATGTGGCGGGGGCCATGACGGCGCGATAGGCGTAGCACCCCTCCTGGTCCGAGGTCCGGTCCGGCGCGAAGGCGACGATGATGCCGTTGAAATACCGCTGGGCGCCGTCCGATGAGCGGATGGCGACAGTGACGTTCTGACCGGCCAGTTGCTCGAAGGCGATATCTTTTCTTTCGGACGCCAGTTGCAGCTTGAAATTAAACAGTTCGGAAACCGCCTCGTCGCCGCTGAAGGCCAACATGACAAAGGCGTCTTCGCCCAAGGGGGTGGCAATCCGCATCAGGCGGTCGTGCTGGGAGATGCCCATTGGTTCTTCTTCCTTTTTACAGGTGATGCGCCGCGCAGGCGTCGTGCGCTGAACGCACGCATGCCAGTACGGCTCCGGCGCGGTGTCGGTTGCCAAGGATAAAGTCTATTGTATGTACTTCGGAATTCCGGGCGGAACCGCCCGGTCGGCCGCAAAGCCCTTTGAAGCCCACGTCAACATATCGGCCGGAGAATAAGTGCGATAATCAAACAGCTGGGGCAGGTTTTGTCAAGTGCTTTCTTAAGCACTTACTTCCAGCAATTCTGGGTGAACCTTCACGGCGCGTTCAGGCCAGGGTCCGGCTCACCATGGGCAATATATTTTTAGTGCCGCTTGGGTGCAGCGGAGGAGTTGCGGCCTGGACTGTTTGAGCGCAGCGAGTTTCCAGGCCGCCCGGAGCGCATCCTTAGCGGCACTTGAAATGTGTTGCCGGTGAGCCGGACCATGGCCTGAACGCGCCGTGCACTCATTTAGCCAAAGTAAACGCTTTTTACCGGGAATTGCCGGCCGCCTGTCCCAAGATCCGCGATAGGCAATGATTTTTCCGAGATAATAATTGAAAAACCTCGTTGAATCAGGTAGATAAGTGTTGCTCAGACACATAACATACCGGACCAACGAGGTGAAAGCGATGATAAAACAAACGGTGCTGCCATTCAAGCTTGAAGAAACCAAGGACCTGATCACGTCGCAGGCGGGCCTCGCGCTTTTGGGAGAATTTGCCGAAGGGTTGGGCTTGCCGCAGATGCTGGACAAG
>JBAQGR010000162.1:0-13364 GCA_049287895.1 Desulfatitalea sp. | reverse complement strand
CCTCCTTTTTGGTCTCGGCGCTCTTCTGGGGGATATCCATCAACACTTTGGCCAGATCTTCGGCCGAAGCGTGCTCCAGGTAGTAGACATTGATGTTGCCCTGACCTTTGGGGGTCTCCTTGTCCAGACTCTTCACCAGTTCGCGCACATTGTCCACATCCCCTTCGCTGGCTATCATAACGATGACATTGGTGCGCTCGTCGGCCACGAAGGTGATGTCTTTGGTAGTAGTTGGCGCCTTGCCCTTGGCGCCGCCTTTGAAAACGTTCTGCAGCAGGGTGACCAGCTTGGGGGCGCTGGCGTTCTCCACCGGTATGATGGCGATCTGCTGGCCCACACCGGTGATGTCAATGGTCTTGAGGATGTTGAGCAGTCGCTTGATGTTGGAGTGGGCATCGGTGACGATCAGGGTGTTGGTGGGCGCATAGGCCTGGATGATGCTGTTGCGCGAAACCAAGGGCGTAAAGAGATTTTTGATCTCATTGGGGTCGGCGTAACGCAGCGGTATGATCTGGGTGACGATCGAGTCGTCCACCGACCCCGTTTCTTCCTTCAGGCGTGTCCTGATGCTCTTGCCCCGTGCATCGGGTGAGGGGACGATTTTGGTGATTTCTCCGGACGGAACCGTGGCAAAGCCGTTGACCTCCAGTACCGACTCGAAGACCTTGTATGCTTCGGCCACCGTGATTTTCCCCGGAGAGATAATCGTTACCTTGCCCCGCACCTTTTCGTCCACGATGAAGTTCATTTTGGTAAGGTCACTGATGAACTTGATGAAAACGCCAATCTCCACATTGTTGAAGTCGATGGAAACCAGCTGGTTGCCATTGGCCACGGCCGGTGCGGGAGCAGCAACGTTGGGCGGGTTGCCTTGGGGGTTTTCGGGATTCTGAGCACCGGCCCATGGGGGCGCGATCAGGCAGACGCAGATGAAAACAATGAGGCTGACCACTGGAAGATAGGATCGTATGGCTGGTTTCATAAGATTCAATTTAATCCGTTGATGTATTTAGAGTGTCGGCGGGGAAGCGGTCGAACAACGGTCGTTTTTAACCGTCTATACTTCCGTCCGGCCCCATATGGTTGTCCACTGAAAATCAAACGTATTGTCCGTTAAAAAAGCGATAATGATTACTTCAGGTTATAATCTATGGTGCGTTCCTGCCCCCTGCGTTTCACTTGAAGCTGTATATTTTCGGATGATTTTAGACCTTCATACAGTCGCATGGCATCTTCGGTCGACTGAATGGGTTGGCCGTTGACGCCCAGCAGCACATCGCCGTTGCGCAGTCCCATACGGCGAAAAATAGAGTTCGGCGAGATGCGATTCAGAGACAGCCCGTTGGCTTGGCCATCTTCCATGTTGGGTGTGATGGCGATTTCGGTCATCAGCTTATTCATATCACTGAAAGACTCTTCCACCATGCTACGTTGCAAGGTGATACTCTGCGACTCTTCTCCTTCGGCGGGAGGCTGGGGCATGGGTTGGGGCGTACGTGGCGAGCGGCCCTTGGCGACCATCGTCGGGGATGCTCCACCGGCGGACATCTCTTCCATGGTGAGTATCTCATCCCGGCCTTCGACGGTGAGGACCACTTTTTCGCGCATGACGATTTTAACGGTGGCATTTTTAATCGTATCACCCACCCTGTAGAGATTTTGCTCGTGTTTCTGGAGGTCTTCGATCACTGCATAGGCTTGCTCGGCATCGCCCGACACAGTACCCCAGAGCTTCAAATTAAGCTGCGTCTTGGCCAGGGCGTCGAGATCCACCGCCGGAACATTGGCTGGCGCCGGGGCGGCTTTTCCGATTTTGAACAGATCGCGTTCCAGAACAGGGTTATAGTGGCTGACCGGCATTGTGGACGCCGATGGTTCACTGCCCTCGGCCTCGGCTGTCGCCGGAGCCGGCTGAAGGGTTTTTACGTACATGCCTACCGCTTGATAGAAGAGCCCAACGCTGAAATAGGCGCCCAGGGTCAGCAGTCCCAGATTGATGAGCGTCGTAAAGCGCTGCAGGTTCAATGTGTTAACGTATGACATAGCTTGGATTGTCCAATGTTCCGGAAATACGAAAAATAATACCTCGCTTCTGGGCGTTTTCCGATCCCAACATGGCGGCAAGCATATCATTGCGATGTTCCGCCAGGAATGCCGCTTGGGGCTTGATTGTACACGACAATGTAAGCCGGCTGCTTTGCAGTGGTTGTCGAAAGACAATCGAGCCGGTTAATTTTCCTTCAAGCTGAGTGCCACTGGCGTCGCACCGTTTGATTTGAAGCATGCGTGGCGTAAGGGTCATCTCGGTTTGTATTTGCGAAAACTCCAGCTGCTCAATACCCATTAAAGGGGCGCTGAATATTATTTTGGCAGGAGTGATTTCCAGATTGACATTGATTGTGCCGCCGGTGCCTTTGCGACTGTCGAAATCGACATATGCGTTCATTTCGCCGGCAATTTTATATTTGGGCCATTGCTTGAGCATTTCAAACTGATCGATGGGAACATTGTTCAGGTTCAAGATAATTTTGGTTTGGGGCCGTTGCGCATCGGTCATCAGCTCGGCGCTTCCTTTGAGCGTGCCCCTTCCCATGACGGCGTTGAATGCAAACTCTTTCTGGCTGCCCAGGATCGTCAGCAGGGCTGGCGTCACTTTCAGATAGTCCAAGTTCGCGATGGGCAGGTCGGCGTAGGCCACAGCGACCGGTTCGAGTTTCAATCCAAGAGGGAAGGCGGCATAGGCGTCTTTAATACTCACCTGGATCGCCGGACTGGCCTGCTGAATTTGGGCGACGATCAGCTCGCTGACCGTTTGGGAAGGAAAGCGCCAATAGAGGAACACGCTTAAGACGGCCAGCGTGTAGAGCCCATAGAGAATTAGTTTGCGGGTGTGTTTCATAGTTTACTGTTGAAACGTCTCCACTTGTAGTACGGCGTTGAGCAACTCCCCCTCTTTCTCACCCTTGGCCAGGGAGACGCGCTTGATCCAGATCAGATCGGGCGCTGTCTCCACCCCATGCAAAAAGCTGACCAATTGCTCCATGGTCAAATTGTTAATTTTCATTTCGACCATTGATAGGGAATAGGGACTGTTTTTTAAATTGGAGGAGGATGGCTTCATGTAGATAATATTCTGCTTGATGCCGCTTTTCCCCGCCAGCGTGTCCAAAAAAGAGAATAGGGTGAACCCTTTGGCGCGGTTTTTCAGCTGGGCTTCGTTGTTGTGCGTGCCGCGGGTTACGGCCTGGTACTCGGCCGCGAGCTGTTTGATTTCCGTCAGCGCTTGGGTCCTGGCGACGATCCTTTTGCTCATGGAAGTGCGTCGGTCGAGGATGGGGAACAGGATCAATTGGAGGATTATCAACACGCCTATAACCCCAGCGGCCACGCCGACGATGATCTTCTCGCGCCGCTGCAAGTTGAACGGTAGCTGCCAGGAGCGAATGGGCAATGCCTTCAGTGACTTTAGTGATTTCAGCGAGTTCAAGGATAAAGAGATCATAGGTCTATCTTCAATTTAAAAAGGACTTTACTGCCCCCTTTGTCCATGTTGGCCGACGATATGGTCACCTGCTTGAAGAGGTCGCTTTTTTCAAGATGTCCCTTGATTTCATCAACGGTGTTGAAGGCGGCTGCTTCGCCCGAAACGGTCAACCCATCGCTGCCCAACACCAGGCGGCTGAAGACTACATCAATCTCCTTTGGAATGAGCTGACTGAGCTGGAACAGGATATCGATGGTGCGTACCGGGCTGACGCCTTGCTCCGCATCGATGCCGCCGCCCTTGGCCTGTTTAAGTTCGCTTTTCATCTGTTCCAAGGCATCGCCCACCCGACGTGTCCCCGGGAATGTGGCGGCAAAGACCGATTCGATTTGGGCATCGAGGGCATCGACTTGTTTTTTGAGGAAATGGCTGTTGAGCAGAGTGCCCAGCAGTCCCAGTAAGAGTACGGCGGCCAGCAGGGCGAGCGGCCCGCGCACATACGGACGGTAGGTGGTCCAGTAGTTGCGTAACGGCGAACCGCTCCGATGAAAGTTGGGGCATGGGCGTCCCTCGGCTTCCACGAGGGCCAGGGCCAGGGCGCCGTCAAACAGACAGGGATGCCATTGGTCGAGGGCATCGGCGGTATCCAATTTGTCGGCTGTTTTCCGTAGATCCACAACCTGGGTCGGAATATCCAAGGCTTTGGCCAACCGTCGGGAGGCCTCCCCATCGATGAGGGCCGGGCCGCTGAGGAATATTTTTTTGGGTTCGAACCCGTCCGGATGTGAATCCATAAGGGCAGTCAACGTTTGACGGATTTTAAGGGCCAACGCCTCGATGCCCAGATCGGAGGTGATATCGGATGGCAACGAACGCACCATCATGATCCCCTGGGATTGCAGCGCAAAAAGGGCGGCCTTATGCCTTCCTACATCCAGAAACAAGATATTCTCATCGCCTGGATCCGTCTGGTCGCCCAGCAACAATGCCAAAGGAAAGTCACCCGGCACAACCAATTGCGGTCGCCATCCGATCGCGGTGAGCGTATCCATGGCGTCGTTCAGGTGGCGGCGATCGATAGCCGTCGCCAGCAGACCGGTTTTTTTCGGTTCAGCGCAGCTCTGGTAGTCGATCACCAGGCTGTCCACCGCCACAGGCAGGGTGGGCTCCAGCTCGAAAGGCAGAATTTGGCGAATCTTCTTATCTTCTTTAAACGGAACGAAGACGGTGCGGCAGATGGTTAGATCCGGCGGCAGGCTGACCACTACATTGGGGCGATCGACGGGCAACTGCGCCAGCAGGCTGCGCAGCGCCGACGGCAGTGGTTCTTTTTCTTCGTCGCCAATGGGAATGAGCGCATGGGCGCAGGCTTCAAGAGTGTTGTTTTTGAGGCCTGTGCTCAAAACGACCGCAGCAATGGAGGTGTTGCGAATATCGATCGATAGTATTTGTCGGCTCATGCCTTTTCTTCGATTTTTCTTCTAAAAAAAAGCAGGCAAGTGGTTTACTGCTTGTGTTGCCCGCCCAAGCCTAAGATCAAAAAAGCCGCTTCCAAATGAAATCAAACGCCACGATTCGGGTGCTGTTTCCTGCTTTTTTCCCCTATATACGTTATTCGGTCTTCCAATTCAAGACCTTACATTGCCATGGCGTTGTTTCCAACGGTTTGACGCGTTCGATCACGGCGGTCGTCATGACCCGTACGTTGTTCAGGCTGGCAACGGCCGTGATTCTAAAGACCTGGCTCGCCACGGAGATCAAGGCTGCATCAATTTGCGCGCCGGCCATTCCCGGTACGTTTTTATACCAATCGACTTTGGTCACATCATTGGTGTAGAGCGCCCCGCTGGTGGCCTCGCGGTACTCGACGAGCAAGGGGGCGAAATCGGCGCTTTCCATGGGCAAAAGCGACGCCAGAACCGGCAATTCAGCGGTGTTGATGTTGATTTTGCCCGGAAAGGTGAATTTCTCGTCGCCGGATTTTTCGGCGCCATAGACAGTCACATATTGACCCAAACCGGCGGCGTCGCCAACCCCCGCGAACAGCTCGGGGGTGATTCCTTTGACCAGGCGCAATTCGGATAGATGGTCGAACGGACCGTTCTTACAGGCATAAGGAGGATCGAGGTTCTCGTAGTAGTCCGATTCGGCCCCGCTCAATCCGGTGATGGCATCGTCGTCCCCGGAATCGAGCCAATCCTTGAGCGAGCTGATAATTTCTACAGGATCGATTTTGTCCTCTTCATCACCTACTTTTTTCGATGCATCCCCCTCCGGCGAATCCATGAACGCCATCAGGCCACCGGCAAAACGTGTCCAAAGCTCCTGTTGACTGTTGTTGAGCTGGCGGCCTTCGGGAAACTGGACAAGCGCATTGAGTTGAATTTTGCTCAATTCATCGGAAATTTCCAGCGCCAGCGTACCCTCATCGAAGGGGATCTCCCCCAGCAGCGTGGCGATGGTTTCGTTATCGGCCCAATCCTCCTGCAATGAATCGCTTTCCGTTTCCAGGCGATCCTTGATCAGAATCGCCATGGCCAAATGAATGCCCGAGGCGCACATCTGCTCCAGCGTCGCGCGATCGCGCATGAGGGCTGAACTCATCATGTTGCCGCGCTCGCTGATATGCAGCTCCAGGGCCGCCGTGACCACCAGCATCATGGTCGCCAGGGCCAGTATGACCACAATGCCCCGGTTGTTGCGGCCTCGTTCTCTTTTTGCCATTTCCCGCCTTTGACGACCCCTGAAATAAACAATATCCGATATGCGCTTCATTCCGTTGAAGCAATGTCTGGTTGCATGCATCATCTTTTCGGCTCGATGAAGCGTTGCATGGGCAACGTTACGATGGTGCTGAATTCATAGGGGCTCTCTTCGCTGCCGAGCGTCAACTCAACCTTGACGGCCGCCGGGGTGCTGTATTCAAAATCATCATCTTCCGAATCCCACTCTTCTTGTTCGCGCCCCTCTTTGTCGTAGAAGAGAAGCTTGAACGACCGTACCTGTTCGCACAAAATCGGGTCCGTCTTTTTTGGCTCGAATTTTTCCGGGTAGGGGTAGGGATGGTCCGCGCGCCGGAGGATATATTCGCCTCTTTCCAATTCTTGGGCATAGTAAACGATTTCGGCGATGCCTTCAGGGTGGGTCCCGCCAATGGGCAAATGGGCCAGGGAAGCAAAGCGCAATTGGGTAAATGTGCCATCGCCCATGGTCTCATTTTTGGCTTCGATGCGATAAATGTCCGGTTCGGAATCCATCTCCGGTTTTTTATAGCGGGGCGTTTGCATGACGTGCGTCGCCTGTAAATCGGTGGCAATGCGCCCCAGGCAGGCGTCAGCCATCTCGAATAGGGCACTGCTTCTGGTCACATGATCGGCGTTGGAGAAAACCCCCTCGAAGGTGCCGAAGATCAACGCCATGACAATGGCGAAAATGGACATGGCCACCAGGATTTCCAGAAGCGTGAAACCGCCGATGCCTCGATTGGAACGTCGATTGGGGCCGCGACGCGGCCTAATCCACATGGAAGCGATAGGTCCGCAAAGCATAGCTCAATTTTTCATCCTGGGTGATGGTCAGGTCGATGCGTGTCAGGTGGTGCTGTTTGTCCTTGAGAATTTCGGAGTGCACATCTTCCATGCGTACAGTCCAATTGTAGCCGGGATACGCCAGGCCGAAATCACCGGAACCATCGGCGGCGTTTTTAAGCTCCTGACTTTCGATTTCCGACAACTTGCCCTTAGCCAGCAAAGGCGCCAGGGTGTAGAAGCGCGCGTCGGCGCTCATGCGAAAGGTGTCGCCCTGCAGCCGGTAAACGCTTGTCATGGCAATGACAATGATCGAGAGAGCCACCAACACTTCGATCAGGGTAAAACCGTGGACGGCGGAGCCGGCCCGGGTGGTCCGGGCATTCACTGGCACCCTGTTTAGTAACTGATCCATTCTTCCACGACTTTGATTCTCGGCAGCAGCGGTTCCACCTTGAAGGCGAAACGCTCGGCAGCGCTGTTTTCCAAATTGATGGCCGCCTGGTCCGAGTAGCCGCCGGGATAAAAAATGATCTCGGCGTTTCCTGACCCGACACGCGTTTTGCCTTGAAACTGCACTTCCACGATCCGAATGCCGCCTGGCAGGGCAAAGGCTTTTTCAGCCGCCGTTGATTGACCTTCCTCATCCATTTCCGCATCCATGGTCCACAGCCGATTTCCGTCCAAGTTGAGGACCAGGATCTGGCTCTTTTGTTTTTCGATCGCCGCGGCGCGCAATGTGCTGACGGCATTCATCAGCCAGCGGGTGGTTTTTTTTCGGGGGTCCTGCATCATCGTGCCGTCTATGCGGGGGATGGTCACGGCGAACATGATGGTGATCAACAGCATGACCACCATCAGTTCGATGAGCGTAAAGCCTCTGCTACAAAAATGGAAACGCCCCATGTTCGGCATCATGAATGGTCGCCGCTACTCGCTTTCCCAGTTGTTGATATCCTTATTGTACTCTTCTCCGCCGGCCGCGCCGTCGGCGCCATAGGAAAGCAGATCGAAATCGCCGTGGGAGCCGGGGCTCATATAGACATAATCGTTCAACCAGGGGTCTTGGGGTACCTTGCCCTTTTCCAGATAGCCCCCTTTGCGCCATTTTTTGGGAACATCCCCCGATTGGGGTTGCGAGACCAGGGCTTCCAGGCCCTGTTCGGTGCTTGGATAGGCACCATTGTCCAGCTTGTACATTTTGAGAGCGGAACTCATGCTCTCGATCTGTATCCTGGTCGCGCTGACCTTGGCGTCATCCCCGCGACCCATTAATTTAGGCCCCACAATGCCGATCAGCAGGCCGAGAATGAGCATCACCACCAGAAGTTCGATCAGTGTAAAACCTTGGTTATTAAGTTTTGACATTGCTTTCATCGCTTATATTCATCCTCCATCGATTGCATGCTTCCCATGAATGAAACCCCGCCCGTTCACTATCGGCAATGGATCTTACGTCGAACACCGGGAACTTTCAACCACCTTGTGGTCGAATTAGGGGGACCCCTAAAATGGCGCTTCCGTTCGCCTTAAAAAGCAGAATGCTATTACTATCGTATCAGGTTGTTCATCTCAAAAATCGGCAAACAGATGGCCAGCACGACAAAAAGCACACAGCAGGCCATTACCAGCACCATGAGCGGTTCCACCATGGCGGTAAGACGCATGACCGAGGTTTCGACCTCTTTTTCAAACACATCAGCGACCTTGCCGAGCATCTGTTCTAAATTCCCGCTCTGTTCACCCACCTGAATCATTTGAATGGCGATGGGAGGAAAGGCCTTCTTCACGTCCAGGGATTTTCCCAGGCCCTGACCTTTGCTGACCTCCACGGCGCTGTTCGCTACCACCTGGGCGATGAACACATTGCCAACGATATTTTGCACAATACCCAGGGCCGGCAGCATGGATACCCCATTGTCCAGCAATGAACCCAGGGTACGGGTAAATCGGGCAGCCGCTGATTTTCGGACCAGCGAACCGAAAAGGGGAAAAGAGAGTGTTTTGGTATCGATCCACCGGCGTCCTTTTTCATTGCGGTACATGGCCCGCAGCGTGATCAAAAAAGCGATGATGAGAATCACCAGGACCCACCAATACGATCTGAACGTATCGCTGGTGCCGATGAGGAGGCGCGTGGGCAACGGCAGTTCCTGTTTCAGGTGTTCGAACATGGACATGATCTTGGGGGTCACAAACATCAGCAGGAACGTGACGATCAAGACACTGATCGCCAGAATCAAAAGGGGGTAGATCATGGCGGTGACCATTTTTGCCTTGAGCGCTTGCTCCTTTTCCGTGATATCGGCCAGCCGATCCAAAACAATTTCCAGAGTACCCGACGATTCGCCCGATGTGACCATGTTGATGTAGATAGGCGAAAAAGCATTGGGATATTTGGCCAGGGCATCGGCGAAGGTGCTGCCTTCGACCACCGTGCCTTTGATGCTGGCGATAATTCTTTTCAAACCCGGGCTGGTGATTTGGGCAGTGAGCGACTCGAGTGCAGATACCAAGGGGAAACCCGCGCCGATCAGCGTGGCCAGTTGCCGGGTCATGATGGCCACCTCGGCCGGGCTCACGCGCGTAAAAAGCTGGGAGAGGCCCAGCCGATGTCTTTCGCTTTTATTAACGGAGCGGTCCTTGACCGGACGCAGGTTGACGGGATAGTGGCCGGCACCGCGAATTTTTTGGCGGGCGGACGCTTCGCCGTCCGCATCGATGATACCGGTGATGGTCTTGCCCTTGGCGTCCAGGGCCGTGTATTCATAAACTGGCATAGGCGTCTTTCCGGGCTGTGTTCAAGTTATTGTTCCGCTTTTGCTATTTAGTAAAAATATATTGAATTTATTATCATATTTAATTCTTGTGTTTTAGGCATTTTACGCCGTGCCGGCCTGTCGGTTTCGTTTGATGAAGGCCACTGCAAAAAAGCCGTCCATTCGATGCCGATGGGGAAAGGTGTTTAACCAGCCCTCGGGTGTCAGTAGTGCGTGGGGTTGGGCATCGGCGATCGGGCGCATGCCGGGAGGCTGTATAGCAAACTCTGGATGCTTTTGCAAAAAGGCATTCACGACCGCTGTATTTTCTTCGGGTTCGAAACTGCACACCGCATAAACGAGCAGGCCGCCGGCGCGAAGATGGGTCGCGGTGCGCTCCAGCAATGTGATCTGGCGCTCCTGATTTCTCACCAAATCCTCGGCAGCCACCTTCCACTTGCCATCTGGGTTCTTCTGCAGAACCCCCAGACCCGAGCAGGGAGCATCCACCAGAATTCGGTCAAAATGGGGAAGATCGGTGTCGACACCCGGAGCGGTCAGGTCCATAGAGCGACATGTGACGATACTGATCCCTAATCGTTGCATCTCCCTGGCCAAGCGGTTTAGTTTGGATGGATTCAGGTCGCTGGCCAGCAGGCGGCCTTGGTTTTTCATGAGCTGGGCGACATGGGCGGTTTTGGTCCCAAGTCCGGCGCAGGCATCCCAGATGGTCTCGCCCGGAAGGGGGGAGAGTAAATGGGCCACCAGCTGGGCCGCTTCATCCTGTACCTGAAACCAGCCCTGTTCGAAGGTCGACCATTGGGGGATGGGGCGGGCCAAGGTGGAGATGGTGACCCCTTCGGGGGCATAGGGGGTCGCCTGGATCTGGGCGGCTTCCGTCTGGATGGCGGCCATGAGCACCGCGCGGTCGGTTTTAAGGGTGTTGGTGCGTAGCGTGACCGATGGTATCGTATTGATGGCCTCACACAGACGCTGCGTCTCTTCCACTCCCCAGCGTGCGATCCAGCGCGCTGTCAACCAGGACGGAAATGAATATTGGGTCGCCATGGATAGGTCAGGTGTTTCATTTGGGTCGGGCCAGGCGATGGGGGCGCGCGCCGCGGCTCGGCGCAGCAGGCCGTTAATGAAACCGGCGGCCCAAAATAGACGGCTCTCTTTGGCCAATTCAACGGCGCTGTGGACCGCGGCCGAATCTGGGATACGATCCATGTGCTGTATTTGAAAGAGGGCTAAACGCAGGATGGTCCTTACCCGCAGGTCGATCTTAGCGGGCTTCGAGGCCAAGTGGTCGATGGTGTAATCCAAGCGGCTCTGCCAGCGCAAGGTACCGTACACAAGAGCATGGACCAGCGCACGGTCTGCGCGTCCCAGGGCCATGAGGCGCGAGTCCGCCTGATCGAGCCAGTGGTCCAGGGGATAGCGGCCTTCGTAGACGCGGTTGAGGATATCAAAGGCAATCCGGCGGGCAGGACTCGTCTGGCTCAAGTCAGCACCGTACCTGGCGGAAGCGGGTGGCCGCGCAAGAACTCTTTGACCGCCATGCGCTTGCCCGAGTCCCCCTGAATCTGTTCGATGAGCAGAACCCCTTGCCCCGCGGTCACGCGCAGCTCGTCGGGAAAACCCGCCACCACTGTTCCCGGCACGGTTTGATGGGCCACCTCGTTTATGGGGTGGGCCAGGATGATCTTCAACCGTTTATCACCCCAGAAGCAAAAGGCGCCGGGCCAAGGGGTCATGGCGCGCACAAAGGCGTCCAGGCGGCCGGCGGGTTGTGCCCAGGGGATGCGGCCATCCTCTTTTTTCAGCAGGGGGGCATAGGTGGCGTCGTCGTGTTTCTGGGCACGTGGGAACACAGTTCCCTGGCGCAGGCGATTCAAGGTCTCTACCACCAGCCCGGCGCCCATGTTGGCCAGGCGGCAATGGAGCTGATCGGCGTTTTCATCGGTGCGGATATCCGTGGTCACCTGCTGCAAAATATCGCCAGTGTCCACGCCGGTGTCCATGAGCATGGTGGTAACGCCGGTCTGCCGTTCACCCCGGATCATGGCCCATTGAATGGGGGCCGGTCCCCGGTATTTGGGCAACAATGAGGCGTGGATATTGATCGGGCCGATTTTAGGGATTCGCAATACGTTCAGCGGAAGGATCTGTCCGAAGGCAACCACCACCAGAAAATCGGGAGCGACCGCTTGAAGGCAGGCAACGAAGTCCGGTTCGCGCACCTTGAGTGGTTGGGCGACGGTATACCCCAATCGCTGGGCGGCTTCTTTGACGGGCGGGGCCGACAGGCCGCGGCCACGGCCCTTGGGTCGATCGGGTTGGGTGACCACCAGTGGGATTCGGAATCCGGCTGCATGCAGCGCCAACAGCGGCGGAACCGCGAAATCCGGTGTGCCCATGAACACGACGGAGGGTTGCACGGTTATGATCCCTGGTGTTTGATTTGTTTTTTGATGCGGCGCGCATACATCTGCCGTTTCAATGTGCTGATGCGGTCAATGAATAGAGTGCCGTTCAAGTGATCGATTTCATGTTGCAACACAACGGCCAGCATCCCATCGGCCTCGAAGCGGATCGGTTTGCCGTCGCGGTCGACCCCCTCCACCAGAATGCGGGCGGCTCTTTGCACATCGGCACGATAGTCAGGAACGCTCAGGCACCCTTCGTTTTCTGAGATGATCTGTCCCTCCTGGGAGATGATCTTGGGATTGATCAATACATGCAGATCTCTGCCATCTTCCTGGGGCGTAATGTCGTACACCAGAAGGCTTTTGTCTAACCCCACCTGAATGGCAGCCAACCCCACCCCCGGAGCGTGGTACATGGTCTCGGACATCTGGTCGATGATGGCTTGCAACCGGCCGTCGATCTCTTCCACCGGGCGGGTGGGGTTTTTCAGAAATTCAGCCGGATAGGTTAAAATATCAAGAAGGCTCATCAATGAAACTC
Source organism: Desulfatitalea sp. (assembly GCA_049287895.1). Classification (GTDB taxonomy): domain Bacteria; phylum Desulfobacterota; class Desulfobacteria; order Desulfobacterales; family Desulfosarcinaceae; genus Desulfatitalea. Next base: position 624 of record JBAQGR010000162.1, on the reverse strand, counting down.
CTTTGAACGTCAGGTGCCGGCGCTGTCGGCTTTTTTTCGCCAAAGGTCAATTGCCAAATATTCACACTAGTGATCATGGCGGAGATAAAACCGAGCACTATGATCGGAAACATCTGCACGGCATGATTGACCAGCGTGAATCCGGCGGCATCCTTGGCAGCCACACCGAAAAGCGCAAGGGCAAAAACGCCTCCCGCTTCCCACAACCCCCAAAATCCGGGAACCGACGGCAGGGCGATAAAAAAACAGACAACCACCATGACGGTGGCCATTTCAATATAGGAGAGATGGACACCCGGACATCCCAATGAAAAGGCGTAATAGGAAAGTGCCGATACCCCCCAAATAAGAATGGTCAATCCCAGGCAGGCCAAGGCCCGGCGCGGATGGGCCACAAGGCTCAGGCCCACGGCAAAGCCCTCCACCCAGCCAATGAAGAATCGCCCCGCTCGCTCAGCCTTGGACGTTATGGTCGGGCCGGCCAGGCCGATCAGGCCGATAAATGCCTCGATGGCGCGGACGATCCAGCGCCGGGTAACGGAAAAGGCCATGGCCCCAAGACCGATCAACAACACGACCGCGATGCGGATCATGGCCCAGGCCGCCGACTGGAGTGTCTGGCTG
>JBAQGR010000161.1:0-3055 GCA_049287895.1 Desulfatitalea sp. | reverse complement strand
ACACGATGCATGGCTTTCACCCGCAAAAAGCGTGATCTGTCGCTCTATGCCGGAGTGGAATTTCATGTGAAAGGCGCCGGGACAGGAGTTGTCAATATCCAAACGTCCGTGCCCAAGGAACCATTGAGAATGGATGCGTGGCAGGGCACGTTCCGCGCCACGGACGAATGGCGCAAGATACGAATTCCATTCACGGATTTTGTCATCGGGCGCGCCTGGATAAAAAAAGCCGCGACCGTGAAGGGCTATATGCCCGGAGATCAGATTTTCCGTCCCAGTCATGTCGAACAGGTTGCCATCATTATTAATAGCAGCCTGAACCCGGCAGGTGCGCATGGAACGCTGAATGTCGCGAAAGTGGGTTTTTATCGATAGTCGAGGAAACCTGGACACCCTTTACATATTCAGATTCGCGGAAATCAAAAGGCTATGTGCGGTGGCCGTGCGGATGCTGGGCATGGGATTGAAAAGCATTTTTGTCCTGACGACCGCCGGGATGGCCCTATACGGCGCCGTCACGGCGCTGTCGATCCTGTTCGGCGCCTGGCGCAAAATTCGCGCATAGCCCGCGACGCCGCTGCCCCGGCCAAGTCTGCAGGGGATTGCGCAGGAATGGCGGCGTGCATATGTTCTCACCACTCATAATTCCGGTTCGACCGAATTTCTATCTGTCATAGACACCTTCCTGTGGTTTTCCCCGCTCTTTTTGGCCCTCCTCTCCGCATTCGTTACGCCTGAGGGCGTCGGGACAAAACTTTTAATTATGTTAGGAGGTCAACATGAAGAAGACAATCAATGCTTTCAGCTTCATTTCATTGGTGGTGCTGATGACGCTGACCGGGTGTGCGTCGACAACGCTGTTCAAGTCAGACTTCGACCCCGGTGTGATCGGTCAGCCACCGGCTCACACCCAGCCCGTCGGGACGGCGGATGTATCCGGCAGCGTGGTGGTCATCGGGCCGCCGGTCTCGCCCTCGGGCAAGTGGGTCGCCATCCGCCGCGCCGCCACGCCGCCCGATCAGAGCCCCAGTCCACTGGTGATTTTTCAGGGCAATTTGGTAAATTCCAAGGGAGCCGGCATCTATACCTTTTCAACCGTTCTGCATATGCCTTCCGGAACCAACAATGTGGCCACCATTCAGTTCGACCGGTTCGGCTCGCCGGTTTCGGATGTGACCGGCGGGTTTCTGCATATCGATTTCCTGCCGGACAACACCGTGCGTATCGACGACAAGGACAACACCAAATTCGGACAGTTTCCGCGCAACCAGGTTTTCATCGTCCAGGTCACGCTGAACATCAATCCGACGGCGCCGACCGCGCGCATCGTGCTCTCCGGTGCGGGCGCCATGGGTGAAACGACCTATGCCATCACCACCCCGGTTTTTGTTTCATGGGCGCAGCAGTTCGGCGCCGTCAAGCTCTGGATGGGCTTTCCAAGGACCGGCGAATTTGACGCCACCCAGATCGTGGTGACGTACAAAAAGCCTTAAATACCGGGCGCCGGAGCCCAGGTCCGCCCTGGGCTTCGGAACAACGGCTTGCACAACGAGCAGCGATTGAAGTAATCTAGGCACGACCCCTTCGTCTTTTTCTCAGAATGACGCGGAAACGCAACATGATTAAAAAAAGGAAAAATAAAAACATGCGAAATCTGTCTTGATAACGACAGGGGGTGGCGAGGCGCAAAGAACTTGACGAACTGTTCCATTAATCACCAGAAAATGCCTAACAAGGGCGTCCCACCGGATCGCTTACGCTCCCGGTGAACTTTTCGTTAGCCTCGCCCGCAGCTATTGACACACAATACCATGTGTAATATGATGTGTGAAAAATGGAGGTGCCCAATGGCCACCAATCTGGCAATCGATGATAATTTATTACACGAAGCTTTAGAGATTAGCGGATTAAAAACAAAGAAAGACACAGTCAATCTTGCACTCAAGGAGTTTGTTGATAGACGAAAGCAGTTGGAAATACTAAGTGTTTTCGGAAAAATGGACCCTGATCCCGATTATGATTATAAAATGGGAAGAACCCGTTGAAAGTCCTCGTTGATACGCCAATATGGTCTTACGCACTGCGTTCGCAGAATAAAGAATATCAATCCGAAATCAACGCGCTTACCTCTCTTATACGGGATCAGAGAGCTATTATAATTGGACCCATTAGACAAGAAATCCTCTCTGGCTATAGCGACTTACGCAAGTATCGAGTAATAAGAGATAAACTTTCGTATTTTGACAATACACCTATCTTAGACACCGATTATGAGCTTGCCTCCGAATTTAGCAACAAATGCCGAAAAAAGGGAATTCAAGGATCACATATTGATTTTCTAATTTGTGCTGTGGCTAACAGAATCGACATTCCAATTCTTACCAATGATAAAGACTTTGAGTATTACCAAAAGATAATATCCATCAAGTTATTTAAATAGAGGGCTAACATCACCATTCACAAGGGTTCGCAGGGGCGGGCCACTATGGCTCAATCGCAGTTTGGTGTTAACGTGTCCTTGACTAAACACCAATATAATGTATATGTATAATGTATACATCGAATGGAGGTGCGATATGGTACGAACCCAAATATACTTGACAGATAAGCAACGTGCTGAATTAGCGGTTCTTTCTAAAAATTTAGGAAAAAAACAAAGTGAAATCATACGCGAGGCTGTAGATCGCCTCATTGATCAAGTTGGGCACAGTCGGAAAGGGACGGTATTGCAAGAGGCTGCCGGAATCTGGAAAAATCGTAAAGACCTTCCTGACTTCAGGGCAGTACGGTCTGAATGGGACAGGTGAAAGATATGTCGGATTCAATTCTCGTTGACACCGATGTGTTGGTCGATTTTTTACGCGGTTACAATAAGGCCGTCGCGTTTGTAAATAAGTTTTCTTCTCGAATCATCCTCTCGCCTTTAGTTGTTGCGGAATTGTATGCTGGCGTAAAGGGCAATGAAGAGCTTGCTGTATTGGAAAAGTTTGTCTCCATTTTTCGTGTTGTCCCCTTAACAGTCGAAATTGCAAAATCCGGAGGGATTTACAGGCGT
>JBAQGR010000160.1:0-4318 GCA_049287895.1 Desulfatitalea sp. | reverse complement strand
CAGGGCCACATGGCGCACAAAGGGGGTTTCGTCCGCCGGCGGCAGGCCGGCCAGCCATGGCCAGTCTACGAATCCGGTGTCGGGGCCGGTCACGGTGAGATAGCCGATGCCCTGGGCCGTGAGGTTGTGGAAGAAATGACTGCCCTGGGAAGGATCGGCGTTGAGGTTGTGGGCCGTGGTCTCCACGATGGCGGCCACGCCGCGGATATCTTTCCAGGCCACGGGGATGCCCAGCCAGGGGTCGGCCGATCCCCAGCGACCCGGGCCGATGAGCACGTAGGGTCGCCCCAGGCGTTCCAGGTCGCCGTTCAGACGGGCGATGTCGGCGGCCATGGCCGGGGTGCGGGCCGGGTCGAAGGTCTCGGGCTTGACGAAGACGATGTCGCGGATATCCTCGCGCAGACCGTTGCCCAAGGCCCGGCGGGAGAAGCAAACGGCGCGGCGCTCATCTTCGGCCGTGATTTCGATGTGCATGCTTTGCTCGCGCTTGCCCATGGGGCGGATCTGCAGCAGGGCGAAGGAGTATTGGCCGCCTGGGGTGCGGGGCAGGTCCGCGGCGAATTCCATCTCCACCGGGCAGCCCATGCCGCGCCGGCCCATCTCCAGCAGGTCGGTCACGATGGCGGCCAAGGGGAAGAGATCGTATTTCAAGACGCCGGCGAAGGTGATCAGCTTCTGGCCTTCGGCGGCGGCCGTATCGCGGATGCGCTGGTCCGCGGCCACATAGGTGCTGGCCAGGGCTTGCACCGCCGGGTGGCCGGCCATAGCGTCCACGCAGAGCGAGACGATGAGCTGCTCCGGGTCGATGTGGGCTAGGCGGGCCTGGCCCATGTCGAGGGCGAAGAAGGTGCGCTGGGCGTTGCGCAGGGCCTTGGCTGGCGTATCGATCTGAGGCAGCAGGCGCGGATGGCGCGGAGAGAAGTGCAACGCCGCGCCGCCCTCGACCACGGTGCGGCCCAGGCCCAGGGCCGCATGCACGATCCCTTCGTCGGCTTTCATGTAGGCCACCGGGTAGAAGTTGTACGACTGGGCCACGCCCGATAGGGCCGGGTAGAAGTACTGCCCGGCGGCCGCGCCCACCACCGGTTGCAGGATCACGGCCATGCGATCTTCTTCGAGGCCATAGGGGGATTGGCGGGCAAAGGCCCGGGGGGCCGCGAAATAGGTGGATGCGTAGACCCGCTGGATGGCGCGCAGCAACTGCGCCAGCCGGACGTTAAAATCGGGATGGTTATTGGCCAGCATGAAGGTTTTATAAAGACCGGCGCTGGGATGGGCCTGGGTGTCTTCCAGCAGACTGGAAGAGCGCACGGCCAAAGGGCCCTCCACGGCCGCCAGAAACGAGGCCAGCTTGGTTTTCAGCGCTTCGGGAAACGCGGCCTGGGTGAAAAGATCCTCGATGGCGGCGTCGGACATCCCCGAGGCGGCGCCATAGCGCAACTGGTTTTGGCCCAGGAAGCGTTCGAACCCTTCGGTGCTGATCACCAAGGTGCGGGGAATGCCGATAGCCACGTTGGGATAGGCGGCCGCCAGGGATTCGGCATCCTTCAGCAGGGTGGACAGAAAGGCCAGCCCTCTGGCTTTGCCGCCCAGGGAGCCGGTGCCGATCTTGACGAATTCGGCCGCGGGGTCGTACTCGTCGCGGCTGAAATCCACCACCACCCCCCGTTGGCGCTCCTTGCGCTGGCTCGCGATGGCGTTGAGGATATGGGCGCGTACCTGGGCGATGGTGGCGAAGTCAGCCACTTTAGCTGCCCGCAGGGTGTGGGCCAGCTCGAGCTCCATGCGCGCCATCATCCAGGTGGAGAAATGCTCCTGCCGGGCGTGGTATTCGATAGCGGCATCGGGGATCGTGTCCAACACCCGGGTCATGGCGCGCAGGTCGGCGGCCCGGCCCACCTCCCGGCCGTCGGGCATACGGAAGACAAACTCCTCGAACCCCAGGTTGCGGACAAAAAAGGCGCGGATGTCGGCGTGCGGGGCGGATGCGTTCTTGTCGATGAAATGGGCGCCCAGGGCCTCGGCCCGCCTCCGGTTGCCCGGCTCCGAGCTGAACACCATCAGCGGCAGTTCCCGGTTGTTTTGCTGGATGTCGCCCAGCAGGGCCATGCCCGCCTCCGGATCCAACCGGCCGTTGCGCGGAAAGCGGGCATCGCACAACACGGTGAGCATGAACGGCGCGAAACGCTGGTAGAGGGCCTGGGCCTCTTCGAAGCTCTCGGCCAGCAGAATCTTGGGCCGCGCGCGCATGCGCAGGATGCGGTGCTCTTCGTTCAGCGACTCGTCCATGGCCGCCTGGGTTTGGCGCACGATCTCCTTGTAGATGAAGGGCAGCAGGGAGGAGAGGTACAGGGGTGAGTCCTCCACGATCAGAATCACCCGCACGCCGGCCGCCTGGGTGTCGAACGCCACGTTCAAGCGGTCTTCGGCACTCTTGATGAGCGCCAGCAGCAGATCGGTGTTGCCCAGCCACACGAACCGGCGGTCGATCCAGCCGCATTCGGTCTCCGGCGGCCCGGCCGGGGCGGGCAGGGCTTCGTGGGAAAGGTAGTAGATTGGCATCGCCGGATGGTCGCCCTTGATCTCGCCGCACAGTGTGGCAGGGGCCACATCATCCAGACGCGTCATGGTGATGACCAGATCGAACGGCTTTTGGGCCAGTGTCTGGAGCGCTTCGCGCCCCGAAGAGGCCCAGGTGATGCGCGGCGGGCGGCTCAGATTCAAGCCGCGATACTCATGGATGATGCGGCCCGCCAGCCGGCCGTCCTCTTCCATGATGTAGGCATCGTACGGGCTGGAGACGAGCAAAATCTCCTGAACCCGCTGGGCCATCAACTCATGGAAGATCTTAAAGGTGGGCTCGAATCGGTCTTTTTCGCGCCGCATGTTGGCACCCTTCGATTTTTCACTTTCCGCCCTCATCCGTGGCGTTGCGCTGCATGGCTCCGCGCCGCCCTCTTGGGAAAGCTTGACACCGAAGGCATGGGGTCGTCAACCCCCTGGTTGTCGCGAGCCGGTGAATGGGCGTCCGCTGCGAAACTCTACTTTACATTCGCATGGACTCGGTCTTTGCCCGAGGTCTTTACATGGAACATGGCATGATCGGCCAGGGAGAGCAGGCAGGTGCTGTCGTCGGCATCTTCGGGAAAGGTGGCTACGCCGAAACTGGCGGTCAGTTCGACCAGGGCCCCCCACTGGATGAGGTAGGGGGTCTCTTTGATGGCGCGGCGGATCTGTGTCGCCAATGTCACGGCCTGGCCGCGGTCGTATCCCGGCAAGACCAGTACGAACTCGTCGCCGCCATAGGCCACACCGAAAGCCGGGGCGGGCAGGTGGACCTTGAGGCGTTGGGCTACTTCGCTCAGGGCCCGGCTACCGTTGAGATGGCCGTGGCAATCCACCACCTTCTTGAAGTCGTCCATATCCATGAACACAAGCGACAGGGGCCGGCCGGTTTGGCGGCAGCTCGCCAGGTGGCGTTGCAAGTTCAGATATAAATAACGCTGGTTGAAGAGACCGGTGAGGCTGTCGTGCACGGCACTGGCGCGCATGCGCTGGTAGCGGCGCGTGTTTTCAATGGCGATGGCCAGATAATCGGCCAGCAGGCGCAGCATGGCCCGCATGGCACCATCCATGCGTTTGGGATTGACCACCTCCAGCACGCCCAGGGTGCGTCCGGCATAGAGGATCGGCACACAGATCAGCGCTTTGGTGCTTTGGCCCGTGGCGGCGTCCACTTGGTTGAAAAAAAAGTCGCACTGGTCGCAGTCCTCCACCACCAACAACCGTTGTTGCAGGGCCGCCTGGCCGGCCACGCCCTGGCCCACTTCCAGGCGAAAATCCTTGAGCGTGTCCGGGTGGACATCCACGCTGATTTCAAACTTGAGGGTCTGGGAGGCTTCGTCGAGGAGCAGGAGAGACCATGTTTCCGAGGGCAGCAGCCGGGAGACGCGTTCCATGATGGTGGGGATCAATTTGTCCGGGTCGAGTTCCGCGGTGATGGCCTTGCTCACTTCCACGCAGGCCCGCAGCTGCTCCCGGTTCAAGAGGGTTATATCATTTGATTCGGGCTCTTCCTTGGGTTGATCGTACGAATCTCTGGCTGTTCCCGGTATCGAAGCATCCCCATGTTTCATTGTGGCCAATCCGCTCCAGTTCCATCTATGATTGATTTCATTTTGGAAACGACACGTTAGATTGCCATTCCCCTATCCGAAAACAATCGACGAGTCAATATCGCGGACCCTCGGCGGCAACGATGTCCATCCGGCGACTGCGCTGACCCCAGCATTCACCCAATAGGATATCGGCATGTATC
>JBAQGR010000159.1:0-2206 GCA_049287895.1 Desulfatitalea sp. | reverse complement strand
ATCATCGCCCCCGAGCGATTTTAATGGAGAAGAACCATGGCGATTTTATTCATCATCCTCATCGTTGGAACAGCCGCCTTTTTGTCATGGCCCTTGTCCAGGGCCATGACCTGGGCCATGCAGCCCGCTGAGCCCATCGGCGGATTTCGTCAAAACATCGAGCTGTTCTTCCGCAAAGCCGGCGGACCAGCGGTAGCCGCGGATCAGGAGTGGAAGGCGTATCTCTTGTCCCTGCTGCTGTTCAATGCCATCATGTTCATCGTCGTCTATGCTATCTTGTCGCTGCAGCAGATTCTGCCGCTCAATCCCGACGGCAAAGGTGCGATAGAGCCCAGTCTGATCTTCCACACGGCGGCCTCTTTCGTCACCAACACGAATCTGCAACACTACTCAGGCGAGGTGACCATGAGCTATTGTTCGCAGCTTTTTGGCCTGATGTGGTTGCAGTTCGTCTCCGCCGCCACCGGGATTGCCGCGCTCTGCGCCCTTGCCAGGGGCCTGGCGGGAAAGAGCGTTTTCGGCAATTTCTATCGTGACCTCATGCGGGCGACCTTCTTGGTATTGCTTCCGCTGGCCGCAGGCATTGCGCTGCTGCTCGTCCTGGGAGGCGTTCCCATGACCCTGCAAGGGGCGGCCGTGGCCAAAACCCTGGAAGGAGCCCTGCAAACCATTGCCAGGGGTCCGGTCGCGGCCCTGGAGGCCATCAAACAATTGGGCACCAACGGCGGCGGCTTTTTCGGACCCAATTCGGCGCACCCCTTTGAAAACCCGACTTTTTTCACCAACATCGTGGAGTGTGTCAGCATCGTCCTGATTCCCATGGCTTCGGTCTGGATGTTCGGGCGCATCACGGGCCGCATGCGCCATGCCGTGCTGGTCTTCGCGATCATGGCGCTGTTGCTGACGGCCAAGTTCGGGCTGGCGGTCTATTTTGAGAGCGCGCCTACGGCGGCCCTGGCCGGGTTGCCGGTTCAGGCCAGCGCCAATCTCGAAGGCAAGGAGTTGCGTTTCGGGACCGTCGCCGGTCCACTCTGGGGCGCACTCACGACCGCCACCAGCAACGGCTCGGTGAACAGCATGCACGACAGCTTCAACCCGCTCACCGGGCTGATTGCGCTGGCCGGCATGTGGCTGAACGTCACCTTCGGCGGGGTCGGCGTGGGCCTGATCAATATGTTCCTGTTCATTATCGTGGGGGTCTTCATCAGCGGCATGATGGTCGGCCGGACGCCTGAATATCTGAGCCGCAAGGTCGAGACCCGGGAGATGAAGCTGGCCCTGCTGGCGTTGCTGGTCCATCCGCTGCTCATTCTCGGTGGAACTGCGCTCTTTGCGGCGACCCCCTGGGGTGCCGCAACCGTGCACAATCCCGGGCCGCACGGCTTTTCCGAAATCCTTTACGAGTTCAGCTCCGCAGCGGCCAACAACGGATCGGGATTTGAAGGCCTGGGCGACAATACGATCCCCTGGAACGTGGCCACGGGCATCGTGATGCTGCTGGCGCGTTTCATTCCGATCATCCTGCCCCTGGCGATTGCAGGCTCACTGGCCGCAAAGCAACCGACCCCTGAAACCACCGGCACCTTGCGTACCGATACCCCGCTGTTCGGCTTGGTTATCCTGGGGAGCGTGGTCCTCATCGGCGCGCTGCTGTTTATGCCGGTGGCCGTGCTGGGGCCGATCGCGGAGCATCTGGCGGCTGTCCATCCATAAGCGGCATCTTGAGGAACAATCTATGAATACTTTCATCAACGAAACCATGGAAGCAAAACACGGGCGCCGCAAAGCGCGGCGCGCATCGCTTTTCGATAAGCACCTGGCGCGCATCGCCGCCAAGCAGTCCGTGATCATGCTGAAGCCTTGGATCATGGCGCGCAACCCGGTGATGTTCGTTACCGAGATCGGTGCGGCCCTGACGACCCTCGTGCTTGTCCTGGATCTGTTTCAGCACCGCGAGGCCATCGCCTACACCTTGGCCGTGGCGGTGATCCTTTGGCTGACCGTGCTTTTCGCCAATTTCGCGGAAGCCCTGGCCGAGGCACGCGGCAAGGCCCAGGCAAATACCCTGAAGCAAACCCGGCGCAACACCCTGGCCCGCAGGGCAATGAAGGACGGCGAGGAAGAGGTCCCTTCGGATGAGCTCCGCGAAGGCGATGTCGTGATCGTGACGGCCGGGGAAGTGATCCCTGGTGACGGCGAAGTGATC
>JBAQGR010000158.1:0-2814 GCA_049287895.1 Desulfatitalea sp. | reverse complement strand
TTTAGTGTACCGGTTCACTGGAGCGTGCTTTCCTTTTCTTGCGCGCCATGGGCGCCGGGTTGTTCTTTTTCATGACCGTGGCCGTTTCACCGGCGGCCGTGCCCGGCGACGGGGCCTGAGCCGCGTTGAAATCGAAAACAAACCCCTGGTCGTCCACATCGACATGGATGGTGGCGATTTTGACCTCCCGGGCCATGTGTTCCAGGATGCGCCGTGACAGCTCGGGCAATAGCGTGTCGGTGAGGATGTGATCGACGTTGCGGGCGCCCGAGTCCACTTCGGTGCAGCGGGCGGCGATTTTATCCGCCCGCATAGCTTAGATGAGGGCGTTGTCGTCGGCTATTACTATGCTTTGGGCAGAATAGCCGACGACATCGTAAGGTTTACTATATTCGATTTTCAAAGAACCATACACATCAGCGAATGATGGTACAGGTAAAGTCAAACCTGATTATGTAAACACGCACAGGCGCCATGATTCTATTCGCGGCCCATATGATTTATCAATACTTCCTGCAATTTCTTTGAAGTCTTTGCCGTTTACCCCCGGCGGTTTATGAAGCATTATATCTTCCTAAACCGGCGTCTATATAAGGTTTGATCCTGTTAATCACAGATCAAGACCTGACACCATTTCCGTTCCAATTGCTATCAAATTATGCTTCGTACCACCACACATTCACGGCGGCCGGATCAACCTTTAATATCTCAATTTTTGAGTCATCTTCCGGCGATGCAGAGCCGTCTTCAAATCTTGGATATGTAACATTGTTAACAAACAAATCGTAGGCTTGCTGCTTACATTTTGGACAAGGGGGTAAAGACTTAAAAAAACGCTTAATATTATCCAGGTAGTAGGCTCGATATCCAGGCCCACTGTCCGGCACATTCGATGGCTTATCTTCATTTAGAATTGAGTCATTCCTCGGGTCCACCCACACGATTGTATGGCAAACGCTGCATTGAGCACCGACAGCATTGCTATGATGCCAAGTAAAATAAATAATTCCATGATGCTTTAAACTCTTAATATAGGCGGGTTCAACACCAATATCGTTAGCCTGTTTTTGTATTAATCCACCCACCATAATGCCCCCCACAATTTATGTTTACGGTATCGGTATATCTAAAATTGGTTTTATTGCTTTCGGGTCATAACGACCTTCAAATAGAACTACTGCATTAGATCCGGTTTTACGGCTACACTGAATCGAATTATAGTTTCTCTAAATCTCTTTTTAAACTTCGTAATCCAGCGGATGAAATTTCTAAGCCCACTGGATGACTCGGGTTGATAACAATGCCAAAGCCTTTAGGTAATCCAAATATGAATCTCCGGGCTGCAATGCCAAGGCAATAGTTAGCATGACGTTTAAAATCTTCTGTAATTCTGGATAAATCTGTAAAAATGGCCACCATTGAATCCCCACGCCTATCATAAAATAAAGGCTGCAACCCTTGCCCGTCGGATTGCACCTCTTCGGTGCTAGGAACATATATTGCACTTTCGAATAGCTTTTGCATAAATATAGTCAATGAGATTTCGCCATTCTGAGCAGCAAGCAACGATTCTTCAAGTTTATTTACAGGCTCAAAAGCATTTCTTCTATTATCGTCACTCATAGTCTTTTTCCTTAAAAATTGCTGGATAACGATCCCTCGCCACTTCTTTGGTGACGACATCAGCATATCGTTCATATTCTTCCCAATACGTGTTGCACACAGAACATTTGTAAAGCTTGGAATGATATTCAATGCTCTCAGCCAGCATCGGCGGCGTTTGTCCTTTTTCCCAAAATTTACGACAAACGACACAGCCTTTATCTTCCCATTTAGTCATTTAGAATCTCCTTATTGGTGCCCACTCTCCATTTTGCCCTAGCTTGAACAATACAGAACCTTTTGGCATGGGATTACCGCCTGGTGTTACAAGTTCCCTCGTTTGATTTACTAAATAGCCTGCATTAGGGCCTTCTAATTTGACAGCAGTGTGCCCACCTTCAAGAAAGTGCGGCCATCCTCCAGCATCTGCTGCGTTCGGTAGCCCTGTAGTCAATCCATTAGTCGGAAAACTCACACCAAAAACTTCACCGTTCTTCAAATAAGCCCTTTGAGCAGATGGTGCCATGCCAGAATATCTAGCGGCATCAGCAGCATTATTAACTGCAGCCGAGTCTTCCAAGGGCATAAAGAAGAACGGTTTGCCTCCTGGAGCTCCGAGTTTAACGTTACTTCCTGTATAATATTTCAAGTTGTCATCACCAAAAAATGCGACACCATATTCTTGAGTTATTTCTTTCTTAGGGACATCGACCTTACCACCGGCAGAATACTCCTTAATCGCTTTTTCATCAACACTTTTGCCCGTCTTGAGCTTTGGCTTCTCCGGCTCCGGCATACCGCCCTTAGTTGCCTCCCTGGATGCTTTTTGGGCATCAGCAACTGCTTCGCCTGCATGGGCCTCCTTTTTCGGCATCTTATGCCGATGCCCCGTCCGTTTGAGCATGCCCGCGATCTTATCCAGCAGCTTAGCCACTTTGGCCAGGCGGGCGGATTTGGCGGCGATGCTGGCGGCGGCGCCGACGCCGGCGGTGATGAGGGCCAGCAGGACCGTGACCACGATGTCCGCGGCGGCCGAGGCGCCCATTTCGGTGCGTTCCAGGGGGTGGGTGGCGTCCCAGTAGTCGTGGGCGAAGTCGTTTAGCAGGCCCATGGTCTGTTCGTCTTCGTACAGCGTGACGAGTACGCTTTTGTAATACACGGCCTGGTCGTAGGTTTTGACCAGGGGTTGGACGAACTTGTCGGCCTCGGCCT
>JBAQGR010000157.1:0-21591 GCA_049287895.1 Desulfatitalea sp. | reverse complement strand
ATTGGAATCGTCGAAGTTCCGATCAGCATGCGGACGCGATTGGCGATGGTCAAAAGTATGGGCGGCGCCACATTGCGCGCGATGCAGACAAACTCCTCACCCCCCCAGCGGCCCACCAAATCAAACGGACGGACCGAGGCTCTAAGCGTGCGGGCCACTACCCGGAGTACTTCATCGCCCACATCGTATCCGTAGGTGTCGTTGAAGCGTTTGAAATGGTCGATGTCCATGAATATGAAGCCGAAGGGGACGTGGAGACGCTTGATTTCGTGAAAACGGGAGACGAGCTCGGGCTCGATGTGGTGGCGGTTGGGCAGCTGGGTCAGGCTGTCCAGAAGGGCGAGTTTCTCCAGCTCCTGGATGCGGGTTTGCAGGGTATCTTCCGAGCTGATGTCGGTGAAAAATTCAGCGGCACCTATAATCCGGCCATCCAAATTGCTCAAGGGGGTTGACCGCACGTACACAGGTAAGCGGTGGCCCTGTTTGTGATGCAGGAAGACTTTGGCTTCCCGGGGTGTCGCGTCCTGGATAGTGGCCGCCAAAGGGCAATGCCCGTTGCACATGCTGCGACCGGCCTCGTCCACATGTATCAGGATATTGTCGCGACAGCAGCGTCCCACCACTTCATCGGCGCCATAGCCGCTAATGCGTTCCGCTCCTTTGTTCCAATAGGTGATCCGGCGGTCGGTGTCCGTGAAATAGACCCCGTCGCGGATATTGGCCAATAGGCTCTGATAGTCGATCTGCATGCCATGCTCCCGTGCTCCCGTCGGTCTTTTGCTTGAATATCGGCACTATCCGATGAGATCATGAGGTGCGCCGCCGGCGCCGCTCGTTCTAACCGGATACCGTCTTTTGGGCGGCTTCAAAACCCAGATCAAAGGCCTTACGGTTGACCGTTGCAAGGTCGGCCTTGGTCTTGGTGCGGATGGCCTCTTGGACCTGGGCGGCCGTGATGGGCAGCAGGCCGGTCTGGATCAGGGCGCCGAGCAGTACCATGTTCAAGGCCATGACATTGCCGGCGGCCTGGGCCAGGGCGACCGCGTCAAAGGCGATCAACCGTTTGGTTTTCTCACGGATCAGGGTTTGCAGGCGGCCCAGATCCGGGTAAATGCCTTTACCGATGGCCACGGTAAAGGGCGGTACGGGCGACAGATTGGTGATGACCACGGTGTCGCGGCGGCATTTGTTCAGGGCCCGCAAGGTCTCCGAGGGTTCGAAGCCGAGCAGGACGTCTGCCTCGCCGTCGGAGATAATGGTGCTTTGGGCGTCGCCCACGACGATGGCCGACTCCACGACGCCGCCGCGCTGGGCCATGCCGTGGATCTCGCTCATACGCACCGGCACGCCGGCTGCCAGCGCCGCTTCACCCAATACTTTAGAGGCCAGCAGGTTGCCTTGGCCGCCCACTGCTACGATGATCAGTCGGATGGTATCCATGTTCTTCCTTTTCATTTTCAGCCTTCACCCTTATGATCGCATTTTCCGGACAGATCTGGGCGCACACCGCGCATCCAACGCAGGCGTTGGCGTCGATGCGCACCTGCTTGCCTTCCAGATAGAAGGCCGGGCAGGCCAGCTCGTTGATGCAGTCGCGGTGGTTCTTGCAGCGCTCCGAAACGTAGAACGGTCGCTGCCTGGGCATTTTCAGGCTGCGGGCATACAGGGTGCAGATCTCCTGGGAGATGATCACCGAGACCCCTTTATGATCCAGGGCCGCCTTGATGGCCGCGATGCTCTTTTTGACTTTGAATGGTTGTACCACGGTGACATGGGAGACGCCCACGGCGCGCACAATGGCCTCGATGGAGATGCGGTTGAACCCTTCCATCTTCAGGGCCTCCATATCGACGCCTGGATTGGGCTGATGGCCGGTCATGGCCGTGGTGCCGTTGTCCAGGATCACCAGGGTGAAGTTGTGATTGTTGTATACGGCGTTGACCAGGCCGGTGATGCCCGAGTGGAAGAAGGTCGAATCGCCGATAAAGGCGATGGTTTTCTGATCGGTGGCTTTGGAAAAGCCGCAGGCCGAGCTGACCGACGATCCCATGCAGATCAGAAAATCGCCCATGTTCAAGGGCGGCAGAAAGCCCAGGGTGTAGCAGCCGATGTCGTTGGGATAGATGGTGTCCATGCCCGCGGCGGCCTTTTTGATGGCATAGAAGGTGGCCCGGTGGGAGCAGCCCGCGCACAGATTGGGTGGCCGGGCCGGGATTTCGGGCACGTCGGCCAGGTCTATCTTGGCCGGCGCCTCGTAGGCGATGCCGAAATAGGCGGCCAGTACACGGCGCACCATGGCCGGATCGAATTCGTAGAGGCGCGAAAAAAGATCGGCACGCTTGCCGTGGATGGGCAGGGTCAGGCCGGCCTCTTGGGCCAGGGCCTTGACCGCCTCTTCCATGAACGGCTCGCCCTCTTCGACCACCAGCACCCGCTCACAGCCCCGGAGAAAATCTTTCACCAGCTCGGCCGGCATGGGGTTGGACATGCCGATGCGCAGAATCTTGATGCGCTCGGCGAGTCCCAGCTCTTGAACGGCGTCACTGACGTAGTTGAAGCTGACCCCGTTGCACACCACGCCCCAGGCGCCTTGGCCGCTGGTTTGATTGAAGGCGCTCTGCTCCGCGATGGCGGCGGCCTTGGCCAGGTTGGCCAGCAGTTTGACGTGCAGGCGGCGGGAGACGGCCGGCACAGTCACGTAGTTCATGGGATCTTTTTTAAAATAGCCTTTGGTCGTGGGCTTCTTCAGCGCACCCAGGCGCACGAAGGCGCTGGAGTGGTTGATGCGCGTAGTCGTTCGCACGATGACCGGCTCCTGGAGCTGCTCGGAAAGGTCGAAGGCGGCACGTACCATCTCCAGGGCCTCTTGCACCGACGAGGGTTCCAGCATGGGTAGACCGGCCATCTTGGCATAATAACGATTGTCCTGCTCGTTCTGGCTGGAGAACATGGCCGGGTCGTCGGCCGACAGGATCACCAGACCGCCCTTGACCCCCACATAGGCCAGGGTCATGAGCGGATCGGCGGCCACATTGAGCCCCACGTGCTTCATCATGCACAGGGTGCGCAGGCCGGCGTTGGCCGCGCCGGCAGCCACTTCCAGGGCCACTTTTTCGTTGGTGCTGTATTCGAAATATAGATCGCTCTGCCGGGAAACCTGAAACAGGTTCAGCGATATTTCGGAAGAGGGCGTTCCGGGATAGGTGGTGGCAAAGGCCACGCCGGCTTCCAGGGCGCCGCGCGCAATGGCTTCGTTGCCCAGCAGTAAGAGAGTCGCCCCCGGTTCATCGGCAAGTAGTTTGTGCATTTTGGATCCTCCGGCCCGCAGAGTTGGATGTCCCATCAGTAAACTGCCGCTCGCTTGAATGCTTAGAGGTGGGCGGCCGATAAGGGCCACCATGGCACGCTTCGGCCGTTTTGTCCAGAGTCGGCGGTGCTTCAATTACCGCTGCCCCGTCACTTGGCATTGATTTTTGGCGGCATCTGACTTACACCGTGGCCGAAAAGAAAACGGGACAGTGGATTCAGAATCTTAACTTTCCACTTTTTACTTTCATCTCCGGCTTCGCCGGCTTAGGAGTGCCATGACCGCGTACAGCCATCTGTTTCAACCGATCCGCATCGGCACCATGATCGTCAAGAACCGTTTGCTCATGTCCGCCATGAGCATCAACTTCGGCGTGGACGAAAAGGGCCATGTGACCGATCAACTCATCCAATACCTGGCGGCCCGAGCCCAGGGCGGGGTAGGCATGATGCTGGTAGGAGGTGGTGGCATTCACCCCAGCGGCGTGGAGTTGCCCCATTTGCCGGCTTTGTGGGACGACGGCTGTATCCCGGCCCTCAAGCGTCTGGCCGAGAACATTCGGCCGTTCAACTGCCGCCTGGGCATGCAGGTGATGCACGGGGGCCGCCAATCGTACCACGATCAGAAGGTGGCGCCCTCGGCTATCCCCGCACCCGCCGTGGTGCATGGGGTGCCCAGGGCCCTGACCCTGGAAGAGATCCACATGCTCGCCGAGGCCTTCGGCCGGGCAGCGGGCCGTTGTCGCTACGCAGGTTTCGATTTCATCGAAATCCACGCGGCCCATGGGTACCTGATTAACCAATTCCTGGCGCCCAACAGCAATCAGCGCACCGACGCGTACGGCGGTCCCTTCGAGAATCGTATCCGCTTTCTGCTGGAAGTATTGGCGGCCGTTCGTTCCCATTGCGGCGGCGGTTTTCCAGTGGGGGTGCGCATCAACGCCGAAGATTTCATCGACAACGGCTGGACGCTGGAACAGGCCCTGCGCCTGGCCCCCATCTTGGAGGGCCGGGGGGTTGCTTATCTGCACGTGTCGGCCGGCGTCTACGGCAGCCGGCAGCTGACCATTCCCTCCATGTATGTGCCCCAGGGGTGCTTCGTGGAGTTGGCCGCGGCGGTCAAGGCTAAAGTATCGGTGCCGGTGGTGACGGTGGGCCGCATCAAATCGCCGAAACTGGCCGAACAGATCATCGCCGAAGGAAAAGCCGACATGATCGCACTGGGGAGATCACTGCTGGCCGACCCCCAATGGCCGGTCAAGGCCGATGCCGGGGCCGTGCGCAGGATTCGGCCCTGCATCGGCTGCTGTCTGGGATGCATCCACACCGTGCTGCAGCTGGAGCCCGGCGGGTGTGTGGTCAATCCCGATGTGGGCCGCGAGTACCAACTCAAACAGATCGCCCCGGCGGAAAAGCCATTACGCATGCTGGTCGTGGGCGCCGGTCCGGCCGGATTGGCGGCCGCGCGCATGGCAGCCCTGCGCGGCCATCACGTGGTGGTGTGCGACCAGCAAGAGGCGCCCGGCGGCGCGTTGCGCCTTGCGGCCAAACCGCCCGGAAGGGCGGATCTGGCCGAATTGATCGCGTACTTTGTGGAAGAACTGCAACAGCTCGATGTCCCCTTGCGTATGAATACGGCGTTGGACGAGATGTTGCTGGATGAAGTCGCGCCGGAGGCGGTGGTCCTGGCCACCGGCAGCCTGCCGGAGATGCCGTTGCTCAAAGGGCTCTACCGCACCCGGATGCAGTTGTGCACCGTCACCGAGGTGCTCTCCGGCCAGGCCGAAACCGGGCAACGGGTGATTGTGTGGGGCGGTAACCAGGCCGGACTGGTGCTGGCCGACTATCTGGCCGAGCGCGGGCGGACCGTGGCAGTGCTGCACACCAAGCATCATTTCGGCGAAGAGATGTCCAGCAATGATCGCTTCTATCTTCGCGAGCGTCTCAAAAAAAGACGTGTGGTCCTTTATAAACAGGTGGTAGTGGAGCGGTTCCTGGCCGACGGCGTCCGTTTTCGCGGAGAAAAAGGAGACGAGACTCTGACCCCTTTCGATACGGTGGTGCTGGCCGACGGTTTTGCGCCCCTGCGCGAGGCCGCCAATCTGCTCAAAACGCGCCACATCAAAGCCCGTTTCATCGGCGACGCTAAAACACCGCGGCATCTGATGTACGCCGTGGCCGAAGGGGAAGAGATCGGGCGGGAGTTGTGATGCACAGGTTCCGGCGACCGACCACCATGACGCCGACCGCCAGGCACTCCAGGCCGAAGGGCAGGTAACCGCCGTAGCCGAGGACGGGCATGGCGAAGAGATGGAAGCGGTCCACGTAGGGAACGCTGTAGTGCCAGCGCGCCAGGCTGCCGATGTTCCATAGCTCCCAGAAAAAACCGCAGATCAAGCCCGCCAAGGCTGCGGTGCCTAAAGGCCGCCAGTCGCCATGGCCCAGGGGCGCAAAGATCGTCGGCCGCTGGCTGAGGGTTTGCAGCGCGGCGATGATGAGCAGGGGCGATACCCACAAGAGGGCAAAGAGGGCGTCGGGAAAGCTCCCCAGCAAGGCCAAGCCCAGGGCCGCGGCTGCCAGGACCCCCGCCGCCAGCGTCCGGGGCCGGGCGATGTGAATCGACCGGAAGCCGCCCAGGCGCTCCAACAGGGGAAAGCTGAGTAGCAGACGATAGGTGCTCAATACAAGCCGGCAGCACAGTGGCAAAAGCCAGGGAAGCAAAGGCAAGGTAGGCCAGCGGGCTGAAATCGTCCACGCCCACATAGTACCAATTTTGTACGAAGCGGTTGAGGTATTCGAAGAACCACCAGAAGAGCGCGCTTGCGGGGATGAGGGCACTAAACCGGGCCGGCGCGTCGGTCAACAGACTGTGTCCGCTGCGCAGCATGCACAGCGCGTTGACCAGGAGGATATAGCCGATCCACGGCAGGCAGAAAGTGTGGTCCTGGAACGGGGCGAACCACTTCCAGCGCGTCCAGGCCAAGGCCCATCCGCTCAACAGGATGGCGACGCCGGCCCAGCCCCACATCGGCCAACGCCCGCCACGAGCGGGACGGACGCCCCCCCGCCCGCGTGCCGGCTTGCACAGAAAGCCGATGAACACAATCAAAATAAGATCCAGGGCCGCATAAAAGACAAACACCCACCATGCGAAGGGGGCGTGGCGTACATAACGGGTCAGGGGCGGGAACTCCAGGAAAATGCACACTTCGCGGCCGGCGAGGGCGACACCGGCCAGGGGCAACCCCACGAGCATCAGCGCCATGATGGCCAGGTGGGTTGCTGTTGAATGGCGCCAATCGTTGGCCACGATAGCTCCTTTCTCCGCGCCGCGACCCGCGGCCTGCACGCATCAGGTTACAGCCTTAAAGCCAGGGAAGTTATTTCCACGGTGCTGTCGGTCAAATCCACAGGTCAATGGTTGTCGGGCCGCTCGGCATGTTTCGTTTTCCTTTTGGGATCAAAATGCAAGCAGGCACTACCCGAGTTTTGATACACCACCTCGCTGGGCAGCCGACTGCTCTGGAATCCCATGGCTTTGCACCCATGGGGATGTTCTTTGTGCCACGTGACATAGTAATGGCGGCACTTATGACAATCGATACGGAAGGGCGCGGGCATTTTCTTTGCTCCCGATGGTGTCGCTTTGGTAAAAAACGTTGACGCTTAACTTTTGCCATACTATCGATGGCAAGGGAAGACAAGGGATGGCTTCTGGGGGAACCAGCCAACGAAACGATCCATCCACATGCGAAGGGCCACATGCGAAGGGCCACATGCGAAGGGCCGCATGCAACGGGATATCGCCCGACACCCTGAATCAATATTGTGGAACACCATAACAGGACGGAGGAGATCTCAATGGCGCTCAAATTCCGCAAGGCGCTGGTCACCGGAGGGGCCGGTTTCATCGGTTCGCACCTGGTCGAGGCGCTGGCAGGGCAGGGGTGTGCGGTCACAGTTCTGGACAACCTGGCCAGCGGGCATCTATCCAACCTGGAGGCGGTCAAAGATAAGATCACTGTTGTCCAAGGGGATATCAAAGATGAGCGCACGCTCAATCGGGTCGTCAAGGGCTGCGAGGTGGTGTTTCATCTGGCTGCGGTCGTATCGGTGACCCAGACAGTCAAAGAGCCGGTGGCATCGGCCCTGGTCAATGAATTGGGCGCGATCCGGGTGCTCGATGCGGCCCGCACAAACGACGTGCGACGTGTGGTGTTGTCCAGCTCCAGTGCTGTATACGGGGATGCACCGCTACTGCCCAAAACCGAATCGATGATTCCGGCGCCTTTAAGCCCATATGCAGTCCAGAAATTGACCAACGAGTACTATGCCGAGCTCTATCATCGTCTCTACGGGCTCGAAACAGTGTGCCTGCGCTATTTCAATGTCTACGGTCCGCGCCAGGACCCATCGTCTCCCTATTCGGGGGTGATCTCCATCTTTATGCTGCGGGCACTCAGCGGCGAGGCGCCATTGATCTACGGCGACGGGGGGCAGACGCGCGACTTTGTATTTGTCAAGGATGTGGTCCAGGCCAATCTGCTGGCAGCGGCCCATAAGGCCGCACCAGGGCGGGTGTTCAATGTGGGGACCAGCAATTCGGTGTCGATCAACGGTTTATGGCAGATGATCGCCCAACTGGCACAGTGTCAACAGCCCGCGAAGCATGAGGCGCCTCGGTCTGGCGACATTGTGCACTCTTTGGCCAGCATCCAGCGGGCAAAGGAGTTGCTGGGATTCCAGCCCGTCGTGTCATTTGAAGAGGGACTGCGGAAAACTTTTTCGTGGTACCGCCAGAGCGTCTAGTTACGGAGAGACCATTTTATCATAGAGTGTTTTGACCATGACGCCCCGCCAATTACCCTTGCCCGAAATGGTGGGGTAGCCTTGGGCACTGATATGGCGCGCAATCTTTTCCCATCCATGTCCATCATCGCGCATCTGATTGATGACGGCCAACAAGGTGTGGCGATCGACTTCCGTCAAGCGGCCGGCTGAGTCGGAGAAATCGTCCTCCTCCCCGATCGCATCGCTTTCGCTTGCACTCTCGTCGACTTCATCGGCTTCAGCGGCGAAAGCGTTTACTTCTTCCGGAGTGTCGACGACAGGATCGGGTTCCGTATGGATCGGCATGGACGGTCGAAGGTTTTCCACGGGGGCCGCTTCTTCTTCGATCGTGGGAAGCGATTCGGTGGCAAAGAGCGCTTCTATGTCACCGGCAGTGGCATTGGGATTGAGCATGCGATAGAGGTTCTTGGCGAGTACCTCCATGGCCTTGGCTTTGCGTTCTTCGATCCGGGTTCTTGCCATGGAGGCCTCGGCCATGCGTTTTTGAGTCTCGGCCAGGTTATCGAGAACCTCTTTGATGGCGTTCATGCGTTCCGACGACTCTTTGTTCTCGAAATGCGGTTTGCGTCGGTCCATCATGTTGTTGTTGCGGCGCTGCCCGCCTTTGAATTGCTGATCGTTGTAAGGCCGGTTGGACCGATCGCCCTGCTTTAGCTTGCCGCTTCTTAGATTGTGTAAAAAATCATCCATTAGACTTTCTCCTTAGACCAATCCTGTTCAAACGCTGATACCTCAGCTTCTTTTACCGCACTGCATTCCTGTTTGTAGGCGCTTTTTATCTCGCTAACCAGTTGTTGGAATATGGCACGACGCTAATCTAACCTGGAACAAGGAAGGGGGGTCTGCATCGATGCGGTTTCTTTGTATGCTACATGTATCGGTCGTTGTTTGGGAATACTTTAGTCGATAGTGACCCTGCCGTACCTCTGATCCGTTTCAGATGGTTTCCCCGTGCCAATTTCAATTTTTACTGCAGAGATGGGATAACCTAATCCTTTTTAGTGAAAACGTCAACTATCTTCTGTGAATTTTCCTAAATCGGATAGCCGCGGGGCCGAAGGCCTGAAAGCGTTCTGATTCCAACTTGTTATAATAGAGGGAACTGCTACCGGCAGTGGTGCGGCCCAGAATTTGTGGGGGCCAAAACCTGCGGTGCAAACTTAAGGGTCGCAAAATAGTCGGCTTCGGTTTCGGCGCGGCGGATGAGTTCCACGCGGCCATCGCTGCGCAGAAGAAGTTCCTTGGGGCGCAGTTTCCCGTTGTAGTTGAATCCCATGGCATGGCCATGGGCGCCGGTGTCCTGGATAATGAGAAGATCGCCCTCGGCGATGGGCGGCAACGCTCTTTGGATGGCGAACTTGTCGTTGTTTTCACACAAAGAGCCTACGACGTCCACGGATTTGGTCGGCGCATCGGCGGGTTTGCCCAATACCTCGATGTGGTGATAGGCGCCATACATGGCCGGACGCATCAGGGCCGACATGCAGGCGTCCACGCCGATGTATTCGCGATAGATCTCTTTGCGGTTGATGGCCTTGACCACCAGAACCCCGTGAGGACCGGTCATATAGCGACCGCTCTCCATGTATAACCGGGGCATATATCCCTGACGGGTTTTGTAGTTATCGAAAAGCGTGGTGATTTCAACTGCCATGGCCTCAAGGTCGAACGGGTGATCCTCAGGCCGGTAAGGGATGCCCAGGCCGCCACCCATATTGATGAAATCGAAGCGAAGGCCCACCTCGGCGGTGAGCCAGCCGGCCACCTCCAGAAGCATTTGAACGGTTTGAACCATGTAGGCATAGTTGCGTTCATTGGAGGCCAGCATGGTGTGCAGGCCGAAGCGCCGGGCACCCCGATCCATGGCCGAACGATACGCATCGATCAATTGATGGTGGGCCACGCCGTATTTGGCCTCCACCGGGTTGCCGATGATGCTGTTGCCGCTGCGTCGCGGGCCGGGGTTGTACCGAAAACAGATGGTCTCAGGCATGCGTGGCACTTTGGGCACCAGCGAGATGTCGTCCAAATTCAGCAGACAGCCGCCATGGTCTTGCGCGGCGTGAAAGTCCTCTATGCTGGTATTGTTGGAGGTAAACATCACATCGTCGCCATTGGCGCCCACTTGGCGGGCAAGGGCCAACTCGGCTACCGAGCTGCAATCGAATCCAAATCCCATGGTGCGCATGATTTCCAGGATGCGCGGGTTGGGCAACGCTTTGACCGCAAAGTATTCCCTGAATCCTGGCAGACCGGTGAACGCTTGTCTGAGCCGCTGGCCGGTTTGGCGGATCCCCTCCTCGTCGTAAATGTGGAAAGGAGTGCCGAAATTGGTTTCGATTTGGGGAAGAATAGGGAAGAGCCGATCGCGATAAGTTGGACTCATCGGCATGGTGCATTACTCCTTAGGTCAACGCGATGCGAATTCGATCCATGGCCTTTTGAACATTGGCGAAGCTGTTGAATGCGCTCAGGCGAATATATTCCTGGCCGCATTTTCCAAACCCGGCGCCCGGCGTGCACACCACGCCGGCCTTTTCGAGCAGCAGATCGAAAAAGGCCCAGGCATCGCGTCGACCGTCGATCCAGATGTAGGGTGAATTGTCTCCGCCCATGCACGCATAGCCCAAAGCGGCAAAGGCTTTGCGAATGAAGGCGGCATTTTTCAGGTAGTAATCGGTCAGTTCCCTTACCTGGGCTTGGCCTTCGGGGCTGTAAACCGCTTCGGCGGCCCGCTGGATTGGGTAGGCGACGCCGTTGAATTTGGTGGTGTGGCGGCGATTCCACAAACTGTGAAGGGCTACCGTCTGGCCGCCGGCCGTGTGGGCCAGGCAGGTTTTGGGCACGACGGTAAAGGCGCAGCGGGTGCCGGTAAAGCCGGCGGTCTTGGAGAAGCTGCGGCACTCGATGGCCACCTGCCGGGCACCTTCGATCTCGTAGATCGAGTGTGGCAGGCGATCATCGCGGATAAACGCCTCATAGGCCGTATCGTAAAGAATCAGGGCTTTGTGCGTACGGGCATACTCGACCCATGTTTGCAGCTGCGCTTTGGTGATGGTGGCGCCGGTGGGGTTGTTGGGAAAACAGAGGTAGATCAGATCCACCGGTTTCGAAGGCAGGTGCGGGACATAGTTGTTTTCTTTAGTGCACTCCAGGTAGACCAGCCCTTCATAGCGACCGTCCTTGAAAGCGCCGGTGCGTCCGGCCATGACATTGGTGTCCACATAGACAGGATAGACCGGATCGGGAACCGCCACCCGGATATCTTTGGCAAAGATCTCCTGGATGTTGCCGGTGTCGCACTTGGCGCCGTCGCTTACGAAGATTTCATCCGCCTCCACGGCGGCGCCGCGCTTTTGAAAATCGTATTGGGCGATTTTTTCGCGCAGGAATAGGTAGCCTTGTTCCGGCCCATAGCCACGGAAGGTGCTTTCCTGGGCCATCTCGTCGGTGGCCTTGTGCAGCGCCTGGATACACGCGGATGGTAACGCACGGGTGACATCGCCGATGCCCATCCGGATGATCGTTGGGTCGGGATGTTGCCGCTGATAGGCCTCCACGCGTTTGGCGATATCGGCGAATAGGTAGCTGGACTGCAGTTTCAAAAAATTTTCGTTGATACGGATCATCAATCACCTTCGTTGCGCTGAATGCCGATGCGATCGGACGCATTCAAGTATGGGAGATGTTCAATTAAGGGTATTCGATATTACTCCACCAAAGGCTGTGTTTTAATCGTCCGGATTGGATATTCAAAAAAAAGGATTTGGTCAATACCAATTGATTGAGGGATGTGCGCCGGCGAATTGGCGGCGGGTTAAGGATCTTCATGGGAAATGGGTCCCTTGGCCGCCCCTTCGCCGCGAAGACGCCACAGCCGTATGACAAAGCCGACGATCAGGGTTGCACTGATCAGGATAATGAAATTGGATGCGAAAAAAGAGAGGACAAAGGAAAACGGGTCGTTGAGCCGGTAGGCGACCACCAGAACATGGATGCCGAACAGCATGAAGAGAATACTGACGACGATAAGTCCGCCATATTTAATGTAGTTGAACATTCCATCCTTTCGCCGGCCGCGCTCCGGCACGCTCCCGCGGCATCCGAGCATCCGATGCGACTAACCATGGAAGCGATCGGTTTGTCAAGGCAGTGCAATTGCCAATCTTCGCCGTTTCTGACGCCATGGCCGGCATTCGGCATTGGGTATTTGACATTTGCGGGCAGCCTCCATATAGGTGACGGGCCGGCGATGATGTTGGTTCTCGTTTGACTTCAGTCGATCCATAGCTTGCGGATTTCATGCACTCCAGGAAGAGGTATTATGCACAGCCACTGTTTGCCACCCACCGGCCAATCTATGCAAGACGACCTGCGCCACATTCTGGCGGGTATTGCCTCACTGATCGAGTCGATGGACGTCGACAGCCCCCATGCGCTTGCAACGGTGTTGGGCTTCACACTGGATTGTCTGGAAGGGCGATTTGTCGTTTACCATCGGTTCGATCTGGAACAGGGACAAATCGTTACCCAGCACGGTTGCAAGCTTCCCGAGGATTTCCGGGAATCCGGCCGGCTGTCCGGACAAATCGGTTACGAAGAGTTGCTTGCGGCGGGACGATCCCAGGCCGTTTATCCGGATCTGAGCAGAACCGCATATGCGACCTCTGATCCGGACGTGGCCCGCTACCATTTGCGGGCTTATGCCGGAGCGAGCGTGCGATTGCAGGGTCGCACCATCGGCTCCCTGGCGGTGTACGATGATCGGCCGCGAGGATTTGATGAAATTCAATGCGCTGTGCTGAATATCGCCTCCCATTGGGTGGCCAGCATCACCGCGAAGCTATCGACCGAACAGCAACTGGCGCGCAAAAGCGCAAACGAAAAGGTGCTCTCGGCTGTTTCGGCCAAGGCCATTTCGACCCATGACAGCTCGTTTATAGATTTTTGTTTGCAAACCATTGGCCATTCAATAGGGCTCGACATCGCCTGTTTGCAGTGGTACGAGCCGGAGCATCGGCAGTTTAACCCGCATTTCTTCCACTGGACCCCTCAAGGGATCGCCCGCAAAACCGACACCACCCCATTTACTCTGCTTTCAGTGCCGATTATCCGTGACGTGCTCGAAAACCGGCAGCCTTTTTACTGTGTGGACTGCCGGTTGATTTCCGACCCGGCGACCCAAGCTTTTCTTCAGCGCAACAATGTGAGCTCCTTTCTACTGATGCCGATTTGCAACCAGGAGAAGTTATATGGCCTTTTTATTATGGCCATGCAAACTGGGCCGCGCGGCTGGCAAGAAGAGGGTCTGGAGACCTTGATGGCCATCATGGGCATTATCGCTCAATGGAAAGAAGGCCGGTCTATCTCCCAGCAACTGGATGAAAGTCAAGCCTTGAATAATCAGATGTTCCAATTGTCGCCCGCCGCCATCTATCGCATCGATCTGCGCGCGTTGCGATTGATCAAGGTGAACGATCAGGTATGCCGGTACACCGGGTATACTGAAGAAGAGTTGATAGCTACGCCGCCGGATGAGCTCATGATGCCGGAAAGTCGCCAGGTTTTTTATAGGCAGCTGGCCGACATCGAGGCCGGCAACCCGGTGCCCGACAATTTGGAGTTTGAGTTCAAGACCAAGAGCGGTGCCACGGAATGGGGCCACTTACACATTCGGCACCTGTATGATGAGGAGGGCAAGATCTGGGGGGCGAATGTGGTGGCCAACCTGATCACCGAACAGAAGAAGGCCCGTGATGAGTTGGCCGAGTATCGCCGCAGCCTGGAAGTCCTGGTCGAGGAGCGCACGCGCGCACTTTCCCAGGCGAATCAAATGCTGCGCGAAGAGGTCTCACGACGAACAGAAACGGCCAAGGAGTTGCACATGAACAGCGAGCGCCTCAGAGAGTTGAATACGGCCATGCGTGTGCTGCTGGACAAGCGCAACGAAGATCGCCTGCGATCGGAAGAGAATATCCGCGTCAATCTGGTTCAGCTGATCGAGCCCTATCTCGACCGATTGGACCACAGCGGTTTGAACTCCTCACAGCAACAGCTGCTGAATGTCATCCGCATGAACCTCAACGAAGTGATCGGGTCGCCCATGCCCGAGTTGTCGGCCAAATACTACATATTTTCTCCCGGCGAACTGCAAGTGGCCAACTTGATCCGCAAGGGCCGAACCACCAAGGATATGTCCAGGCTGCTGAACATCTCGCCCCGAACAGTAGAGTCCTACCGCAACAATATCCGCAAGAAGCTGGGACTCAAGAATAAGAAAGTCAACTTGAAAACCTATCTTTCTTCCAAAGAGTAGCGCATCGTCCCCGGCAGCGATGGCTGAGGGGTTTCCCCCGGCGACAACCTGAGATCGCTTTACGCATCATAAGCCATCTGCTTGTGCAAAATTCGCTGGGCACGCTGAACGCTGGCGGCAGCACATCAAGGGTCACCATACTGATCGTTGTTCTGCTTTTAATTACAGGTTTGACAGGAAGGAATGCGGGTCCGCAACTAAATCCGCAGTGTGAAGTAATCGGGACTCGCATATTGCGCCGAGCGCAAGGGGGGCTTCGGTCGTGAACTGGTTGCCTGAAGTCACCGGAGCTTTCGAGATCGGGTGCTGTTGATGGAAGCCCCCCGTGCCCTGGGTCGGACACGGGGGGCGTCTGTTTTCTATTTCAGCAGCGATTGGATAAAGCAGCTGCCGCTTAGCGGAGAATTGGAGCCGCCACCGCTATTTGACGATGCGGCCGCGGCTGGGGTGGTATCTTCTGCTTGCGCATCCGTTGCACGGGCTTCCCGGGGAGCAACCATATCGATGATGGTTCCGTTGGCTACGCCGTCGGCATCGTTTTCACCGCCGTCGGTCAAGATACGCAAGGCTGAGTGGCCATCGGCTTGGGGAAAGACCTCGGGGGTGCAATCCCTCCACTCTCCGTCAGCGGTCTGGGAGATCCAGGCCGCCTGAGGATCGATGGGGTCACTGAAATGGAGTGTTACGGCCGCCTCCTGGCCGGATTGCGGCACTTGGATGCGATAGCTGAGCAGTCCGTATGGCCCGATATCTTTAACGGTGGGCCGTTGATCTTCATTGTTGGGATCGACGGCAACCACACCGTCCAGCGAGACAACTTCTCCGGTCGTCTCAATGCTCACCGCCATCGCGTGTTGGCCGTCATAAGCCAGCACGCTCTTAATCGTTTCGGCCTCCTGGGTGTCGGGCAGAGCATTGGCATTGAGGTCGGTCGGGACGTCGCCGCTCTGCTCTTCCGTCGACAGGGCGCTGCTGCGTGCATTGTTGTTGGAACCGCGGGTGGTGAAAGTGGTCGGCAACGACCATTCGGAGGCCAACCCCTGATTATCGAAGTAGCGTACCTGGCAAGCATATGCGGTATTCGTGCTGAGCACCAGGCGCGGCACGCGGTAATAGGTCAAATAGTAGCTTCGCGTCACCTGTAAAACGACCTTCTGGCTTTTCCTCTCCACGATACGCCATTCGCTCTGCTTGTGGGTATCGGCCGTATTGGGGTCTGAAAATTTGGAGGCATACAGCATGGTGGTCAGATCAACGGAGGTGGCGCCCTCCGCAGGGCTGCTTATGGCCGGTCGCCGCGGTGCCTGGTTCGGTGTCGCGGTCGGTCGCGGAGTTGGTGTTGGCGTAGCCGTAGGCCTCGGAGTGGCCGTTGGAGTGGGAGTAGCAGTGGGCCTTGGCGTAGCAGTCGGTGTCGCGGTTGGTCGCGGAGTTGGCGTTGGTGTCGCCGTGGGCCTCGGCGTGGCCGTTGGAGTGGGAGTAGCAGTAGGCCTTGGCGTAGCAGTCGGTGTCGCGGTTGGTCTCGGGGTTGGCGTTGGTGTCGCCGTGGGCCTCGGCGTGGCTGTGGGTGTCGCGGTCGGCCTTGGTGTGGCCGTCGGCACCGGCGTCGGCGTAGCCGCAACGGTTCGATACGAAACCTCGTTGGAGTTGCCGCTTACCGTGGTGCCTGTGTAAGCGCGGACTACGAAGTAGTACTGGGTTCCGTTGCTGAGATCGCTAAGGGTACGGGTGGTGGCGGTTCCTGACCAGCACGGTTGGTTATAGTTGTACGCTTGACCCTGAGTTCGGCGAAAAAGCCGGTAACCTTGTGGGGTGGGATTGTTTGGGTCCCATGCCAAAGTGAGTTGGGCCGCCCAAGCAGTGGAGGTGCCGATCAGCAAGGTAGCCAGTACCCCAAGCCAGAAGATGTGGAGCAGGGGCCGTTTTCTTTTGAGCCCAAGGAATGCTCCTTGGTTGGTTATTGAATAGCGGGTCTCATCCAATGCTCTGGGGCAATGGTGCATACCTAATCTCCTTGGCACACCAGGAGAAGGTTGGCACCTTAGCATTCAGTGGACGTGCTCTCCTGGGGGCGTAATTTGATCCCCGAGTTGTGTGGCTGCACGGTTCGGGGATTCTTTTTGGTGTGATCGGCACCGGCGTGTTTTAAGAATGCAGACCAATTCGCCGGTCTAATCAGACCCATGCCAAGCAAAATGCTTGCCAGCCTCCTTGCTAACCGTATAGAAAGTGAACTCCATTTGAATATTTATCTAAAAATTATCTGGAGTAGGAGAGGGCGGGCCATAAAGACCTGGGTCGCTTTGCCCATGGCATTGTGGGGCAATGGCCTTCCGTCTGCAGTCGTTGGGGCGGTACACCCCTCTTCGGTGTCCGATAAGTTGGTTTCGGGGGTGGGCAGAATCCGTAACCGCCAGCGCAAATGGCGTAACCGCTAACCCGTGATCCAAAAAGTATCACGGCCATTCTGGTTCAAGGAAATTAGTTCTTGAAAAAGAACTCAGCAGCGCACTGGGTCATGATGCCCCCTATTCAGGCCTGTTAATGGCCACCGGCGGCGTCTGTTTGCACGGAGGTTAGTTCGGCGGCCCAGTCGACAGCCTGTTGGAAAGCGCCGCGGACCTTGTCACCATCCATGTTGAGCTTTTGAAGCATCTCCTCGACTTCCGTCCAACGGGCTTCCTCGCACAGTTGCGCCAGTTGGAGCAAGGGAAGATATTCGTTGTTGGGCTCGCGGCAGAGGGCCGATTTGAGTTTTTCATCCAACGGCAGGTAGGTGACGATTTGGCGCATGGGCATGCCGAGCATGGCGTCCAGAAGAGAGAAGATACCCAGCATGTGCATGCTTTCTGGGTCGAAACCCCAGTAGTCGTAGGTCTGGCAGATTTGTTCGAGGAATTTGCCCCGCTGGGCGGCCAGAAGCATCAGTTCGGGGGCATCCTGGCTTTGATTGACATCGTTGAGCAGTACTACCCGCAGCCAGTTCTTCATCTTGCGCCAACCCAGAAGCGTGATGGCTTGATGGATGGATTTGATCTTCTGGCGAAACCCGAAGGCGGCCGAATTCAGGTAGGAGAGCAAGCGGAAACTCAGCGACGCATCGATCTGAATAGTCTCAGCCAATTGCTCGTAATCCGGTTCCTGCTGCTGGATGGCATGCATCAGATTGAAGCGCGAGACCTCATTGGAAGAAAACTTGCGTACCGTTATGGTTTCGGGAGTCTTGAAAAAAGCGCCGTGAAACAGGTTGAAGCCCAACTCACAGCACAGGGTAAAGCGCGCGGGGTCTTGGACCCGCAAGGCGAGCATGCTGGCTTTGTAGGGTTGGGCCGCGGCCAGCGCGGCGTTCAACGTCTCTTTGGTTTGTTGCGCTACATCCATGCTGATGATATCGGCCAGGCGGTAGAATAACTCGTATTGCGCCGTGGCGCTGAAGTCGGATACGGCCAGTTGGTAGCCGTCGGCTTTGAGCTGGTTCAGCGCCGGTAGAACGGACGGTTGCTGGAAGATCTCTTCGGTGACCTGGACTACGGTCAGCGCCGGCGGCAAGGCATAGGGCAACTTGTCCAGGATGTTGCGTTCGCTGAAGTGGACTAGCACTTTCTTATCGCGCTCGATGATCTGTTGCAACCCCATGTGGGCGCTGGTGGCCACGCTGACCGCCACATTGTCAGCTTCGCCGGCATCCGCAGCAAGGCGCTGCGCGCCGACGCCCACACAGTCCAGGGTGTAGCCCCACAGGCGACGCTTCTCGTCGAAGATCGGATGCCGGGCAATGGATACGGTTGCGGATTCAGCGACTTTCTTATTTGTGCCTGTCATGGTCTGTTACTCCTTCAAGCGGCCTTCCGTGGCGTTTCGTTCAGCGCTGGGATCTTACATCAAGGGTTGAATATGCCAGATCTTCTCCGCATACTCCATGATCGCCCGGTCGCTGGAGAATTTTCCCATGCGGGCGGTATTGAGAATGGATCGGCGCGACCATTGATCCGGATCGGCGAACATGCGGCTGACCGCTTCCTGGGTCGTCACATAGGGGCGGTAGTCGGCCAGCAGCATATAAAAATCGCCCTTTTCGCGCAAGCTGCTGATGATCGGTGCAAAGAGTCCCGGATCATGGGGTGAAAAAGAACCGGAAGCGATCATGTCCAGCGCCAGCTTGAGTTCTTCATCGTTGTGATAGTAGTGGTTCGGATCGTATCCTTCGCGACGCTTGGCCAGAACCTCTTCAGCGGTCAAGCCGAAGATGAAGATATTCTTGCGGCCCACCGACTCCATGATTTCGACATTGGCACCGTCCAGAGTGCCGATGGTCAGGGCGCCGTTGAGGGCCATCTTCATGTTGCCGGTCCCCGAGGCCTCCATGCCGGCCGTGGAGATCTGTTCGGACAGGTCGGCCGCGGGAATGATTTTCTCCGCCTGGGAGACGCAGTAGTTGGGCAGAAAAAGCACGCGCAGCCGTCCGCGCACATGCGGGTCGCTGTTGACGACATTGGCCACCGAACTGATCAGCTTGATGATTAATTTGGCCTGATGATAGGCCGGTGCGGCCTTGCCCGCGAAAATGATGGTGCGCGGCACGACGGTTGTCGCGGGTGCCTCCTTGATGCGATTGTACAAAGTGATGACATGCAGCACGTTGAGCAACTGGCGTTTGTACTCGTGCATGCGTTTGACCTGGACGTCGAACAAGGTGTCGGGATCGACACCCAGGCCTATCTTACGCAGAATATAGCGCGCCAAGCGCGTTTTGCACTCCCGCTTGGTGGCCATCCACTGCTTGCGGAATTCGGACTCATCGGCGAAGGGGACGAGCTTTTGCAGTTGATCCAGATCACAGATCCAGTCCGGCCCGATCACCGAGGTGATCAGCTTGGCCAGCACCGGATTGGATTGCTGCAGCCAGCGCCGCGGCGTGATGCCATTGGTGACATTATGGATGCGCTTGGGGAAAAGCTGGTGAAAGTCGTGGAACAGTTGATCCTGCAGGATGCGGCTGTGCAGCGCGGCCACGCCGTTGACCGAGTGGCTGCCCACGATGGCCAGGTGGGCCATGCGCACCTGTTTGACCTCTCCTTCTCCGATCAGCGAAACCCGCGCCAACAACTCTTCATCGTCGGGATGGTGCGCGCGCACCGCATCCAGGAAGCGCTGGTTGATTTCATAGATGATCTGCATGTGGCGTGGCAGCAGATGGCCCAGCAGGTCCACCGGCCACTTCTCCAGTGCTTCGGGCAACACGGTATGGTTGGTATAACCGAAAGTTTGTTCGCAAATGGTCCAGGCCTCGTCCCAGCCCAACCCCTCTTCGTCCATTAGGACGCGCATCAGTTCGGGGATGGCGATGGACGGATGGGTATCGTTGAGTTGAATGGCCACGAAATTGGGCAGGTCGGTGAAAGATCGATTGATCTTGCGGTAGCGGCGCAAGATGTCACTCAGGGTGGCGGCCACGAAAAAGTACTGCTGCTTGAGCCGCAACTCTTTGCCGGAATGGCCCTCATCGCTGGGGTAAAGCACTTTGGAGATATTTTCGCTCAGCACCTTGGATTGAACCGCGCCGATGTAGTCGCCCTGGTTAAAGGTTTCCAGATTGAATTCGCGGCTCGATTGGGCGGCCCACAGTCGCATATTGGTCACGTAGTCATCCCCATAGCCGGGAACCAGGATGTCACAGGCCATGGCCATGACCACTTCACAGTCCACCCAGCGTTGGCGCAGGCGGCCTTCCTCATCGCGAAAGCTCTCGATGCGGCCGTAGAATCGCACCGGCATCAGATGGTCGCGGCGCTGCATCTCCCATGGGTTGCCGCGTCGCAGCCAGTTGTCGGCCTGTTCGCGTTGGTAGCCATTTTCGAGGATCTGATGGAAAATGCCAAAATCGTAACGGATACCGTAACCATAGCCGGGCAGATCGCGGCAGGCCATGGAGTCCATATAGCAGGAGGCCAGGCGGCCCAAACCACCGTTGCCCAGGCCTGCGTCCCACTCCTCTTCCTCCAGTTCATCCAGGTCGAATCCCATCTCCGCCATGGTCTGACGGGCTTCGTCTTCCATGCCCAGGCTGATCAGGTAGTTTTTTAAAAACCGGCCCGGCAGGAATTCCAAAGAGAGAAAATAGACCCGTTTGGCCAGCGTATCGTAAAGGGCCCGCTGGGTTTTGATCCAATGCGCGATGAGCCGGTCGCGCACGCTATGCGCCAGGCCCATGAAGGCGCTGTACTTGCTCGGGATTTCGGGGTCATTGCCCAATGTGAAACAGATATGGTGCAGGATGCTGTTCTTCAGGGAGCCGACCGGCTCGATGGACGGCGCATTTTTTGGGATGGTTTTCTCGCGCGGTGCCTTTCGGGCGCTCATAGTGGATTTCCTCCATGGCGATAAGGGTTTTTGAAGAAAAGCAGGTGGCGTTCGAGTCCGTACGATCCCGTAGAGTGTCAGGTAATAATTTAGATTAGCCAAAGTCGGCCCTTGGAGCAACTAAATTTGTTTGGCAATCCCATGGGGTTATCGGTCGCCTCCTATCCCGGCAACACCTGCCCATTTACAATTTCGTCAAACCCAAGGCCCATTCAGCGGTGGTTGCCGCTGGGGCTATGCACGCCTCGACTTTTAGCGGATAAGGTAATATAAGGATGCCTCGAATCGTACAGAGGAAAAGATGTGAGCGACCATGGCACTCTATGCCAAACAGTATGACATCATTGTGGTTGGAGCCGGGCACGCCGGATGCGAAGCGGCCCTGGCCGCGGCCCGCATGGGGTGCCGGGTGCTGTTGCTGGCCATCGATCTGGACAAGGTGGCAGCCATGCCGTGCAGCCCTTCCATCGGAGGCATGGCCAAAGGCCAACTGGTGCGCGAGATCGACGCCCTGGGCGGCGAGATGGCCAAAATTACCGATCTGACCGCCATTCAGTACAAGACCCTCAACACCAAGAAGGGGCCCGCGGTTCAGTCTTCGCGTACCCAGAACGACAAGAAACGCTACCATATGGCCATGAAGGCTGTGCTGGAGCGACAACCCAACCTGGCCCTCAAACAGGCTCTCGTGGAACGGCTGGTGTTGGAAGATGGCCGGGTGGTAGGGGTTGAAGATCATACCGGCTTCGGGTTTCAGGCCC
>JBAQGR010000156.1:0-5966 GCA_049287895.1 Desulfatitalea sp. | reverse complement strand
ACCACCTTCCGCGGCTGGCCGCTTTACTACTTTGTGATGGACAAGGCCGCCGCAGAGACAAAAGGCCAAGGGGTCAAAGAGGTTTGGTTCGTGATCGACCCGGCCCATTTCCCGCCCAAATAATATTTGCCCACGTCAACGCCCACCCGCGGGTGGGCGTTGACGGCATCCGCCCTGCCCCGCCCCCCGCGACGGCCTAAAAAGCGTTTGATTTTATACCCCCGCCGTTTTACACAAGGCCAGACCACCACGATATTTAGTGTCCATCCAGAAATAGGCAAATTTGGTCGAGATCAAGGCGTGCGAAAAATTTAACCGCAGGCATATGGTTGATATTCCGAGTATTAAATTTTTCGCACAACACCGATATCGGGCAAATTGGCCATTTGTGGATGGGCACTATTTACAATGGGTTCTTTCACTTTGCCCTCCCTTTATACCCATAAACATACCCAAATATACCCAAATAATGGATTGATTGCCACTGGTGATATTGAACAATTTTGGTTGGTCGGACGGGACGTCCGTAAGTGTATAAATAGGCCACATGAAGTGGATATATCGGGGTTAAGGAAGGAATTGCTTCTTCTTTAGCCACCGTTTTTTTCTTATCAAATTAGAGAGTGGGGCGGTGGGAGGGAATAGATATCCAATCAGCCGCTACCTTGCACTGACCTTCGCATAGCTCGTCAGCTCGAACCTGCCACAATCCTGCCGGGCCAGGCGGGCGCCGTGCCCCTGATGTCATGGTTTTGCTTTTGATACAGCTTTGGCTTATACTGCCGCCAGGGTCGGCGCCGCGAGTGGGTGAAGGCGCCGGCCGGCGATGGCTTTGAGAAGAAGAGGGGATGGCGATGCAAGCGATGGTGCTCAACGCGATTACAGATATGGCGGCAAACCCGGCTCCCCTGGTTTTGGCCGAGGTGCCGGTACCCGAAGCGACCGGCCGGGAGATATTAATCCAGGTGACGGTTTGCGGAGTGTGTCATACCGAACTGGACGAGATCGAAGGCCGCGCTCCGCCACCGCGGCTGCCGGTGATTCTAGGCCATCAGGTGGTGGGCCGGGTGGCGGCCCTGGGGCCGGTGGCGCGGCGTTATGCCATCGGCCAACGGGTCGGCGTGGCCTGGATCTTCTCGGCTTGCGGCCAGTGTGAGTATTGTCGGCAGGGCCGGGAGAACCTTTGCCCCTCTTTTCAAGCTACGGGGCGGGATGCCCCCGGCGGGTATGCCGAGTTCATGACGGTGCATGAGGAGTTCGCCCATGCCCTGCCCGACGCGCTCAACGATGCTCAGACCGCGCCGCTGCTCTGCGCCGGCGCTGTGGGGTACCGCTCCCTGCGGCTCTGCAATTTGAGCAACGGCCAGCATCTGGGGCTGACCGGCTTCGGCGCCTCGGCCCACCTGGTGCTGCAGCTGGTGCGACACTTGTATCCCGACACACCGGTGTTTGTCTTCGCCCGCAGCAAAGAGGAACAGGCGTTCGCCCGCCAGCTGGGGGCGGTGTGGGCCGGGGACACCGAAGACCAACCGCCCCAGCGGCTCGATGCCATCATCGACACCACGCCGGCCTGGCGACCGGTGGTGGCCGCCCTGGGCTGTCTGGCCCCCGGCGGCCGGCTGGTGATCAATGCCATCCGCAAGGAGAACAAAGACCGGGAGGCGTTGCTCACCCTGGAGTATGCCGAACACTTGTGGCAGGAGAAGGAGATCAAGAGCGTGGCCAATGTCACGCGCCGGGATGTGGCCGATTTTTTAAGCCTGGCGGTGCAGATCCCCATCCGGCCCGAGGTGCAGACATATCCCCTGGCCGCGGCCAATCAGGCGTTGCGGGAACTCAAACAGCGCAAGATCCGGGGCGCCAAAGTATTGATGATCGAAGCATAGAAGTAGACGCGGCCCCCGGCGGAGAGGATGCAATCCTCCGCCGGGCGCGCGCAATGGGGGCTACATCGATCCGCGCAGCAAAAGCTTGCGGATTTCGGTCAATTGGCTGCTGATCAGCGAGGTCACCCAGAAGAAGGCGAATCCCAGTACTCCGGTGGCCAGATAGGCGAATCCCAGCAACAGCGCCAAGGGCAGGTTGTCAGGGCCCATCGGCCCCAGACCGGGCACACCGGCCTGCACATCCCTCAAAGTGATCCAGCTCAGGACGGCGCCGGCCACACCGGCCAGCAGAATGAGCCAGGCTACGACCTGAAAGAGGCGCATAAGGCCGCCACGGCTGTTTTCTCGCGGGAAGCGGCGGACGCTCTCGGCCGCTATCGCCTCAACGGTGGGCCGCTTGCCGTCATCGGTCCACTCTGGGGCGGTCGTAGCATGGGCTGCCTCGGGTGCCGGGCCATCCTCGGCCTTGAGGGTGTCCGTGCGGAACAAATCAGTATTCTCTTTCTCGGCGCTCTCTTCATCTGCGCTTTGCGCGTCCGCTGCGCGTTCGGTTGTCTCTTGATATGGGGTGGCCGTCTCCTCCCTTTTCGTGATTGTCGCGATTTCGGCCGAGGCCTCCTGCGTTACCGGTAACGCTTCGGCCATTGCGTCCGTGGCGACAGCGTCGGTCGGTGGAACGGCTGGTTCAACTGGCGGGGTGATCGCCGGTGCAATCGCCGGTTCTATCACCGGTGCTATCAATCGATCGGCCAGCAACTGCATGGCCTGGGCCGGCGCGGCCTCGTTGCGCTGGGGCGTCTCATCCGCCACGACCTCCGCCGGTTGCCGGCGGTGCCACTCCTGCTGCCGCTTGCGCACTCCTTCGGCGGCCAGCGTGCGTGCCCGTTTCAGGGTCTGGGCGCGTTGGTCGTCCTGCGGGTTCCGGGCCCCTGTTTTCTTGCGCAGCCGCCGTTCCACCCGCTCCCGGGCCTGTCGGAGGGTGGACTCATCCACGGGACTTGGCTTTTTGCCGGCGGGCGTATGGGCCTGGGACGGTTCCGCCGCGGTAGAGCCGCCGGGGCCGTATTTGGCGTAGACAATGCCGCACGCCGGGCATTCGGTGGGGGGTGCAAATTGATTGTCGCGGGATTGTCGCTGATATCCACATTTGGGGCACTTCATCTTCCGCCTCACTCCCTTGGGTTAGGACGATAGGACCATATACGGTTTTAAGCAATAAATGTGCCGCGAATAAAGTGTTGAAATCAGATGTGGAATCCCGCATACTAAAACCCTTGAGCGACGCGGGTTTACTTCCG
The DNA here is from genome assembly GCA_049287895.1 of Desulfatitalea sp. Taxonomy (GTDB): domain Bacteria; phylum Desulfobacterota; class Desulfobacteria; order Desulfobacterales; family Desulfosarcinaceae; genus Desulfatitalea. Next base: position 2,782 of record JBAQGR010000156.1, on the reverse strand, counting down.
TCCACGCCAAACGCCCAGCAACGGGCACGCGCGCCAGCGTCAACGAACTGACAAATATCGGCAAAGGGCTTTTAAATTTTTTAACGGGTGGGGCGCGCTGGGTTGACCGCCCGTGGATATCGAGGAGTTGTTATGGCAAGAATCTTAAGGGACACCCGGTCCTACCGGGGCATGTTGCAATCCGATGACGGCCACATCCTCAAGGTGTTGTCCCAAGATGACAAAAGCATCACCTTTCAGAGCGCTTTCGGCCTCTCCCCACATATGATCCAGCGGCTGGAAACCCAGCCCGAGCATATCGTTTTCAGCGAGCGGTCGCGCATTGCCCGCCTGGGGGTGCAGATCACCTGTGAATCCTTCTCCATCGAACAGTTGCAGGGCGATTTGTTGATCCTCACCCAGACGGCATCGGCGGCCATCCCCAGCTATCCGGGGCTGGATCAACTGCGGACATTCTTCGTCGAAGGGCTGCCGGTGGGCCGCATGGTTTTTTGCGACCCCGACGCCTTGCTCACCTCCGAGGAGGTGATGGCCGCCATCGAGCGGGCCGAATTGAAGCTGCCGGCCTCCACGGCCATCTCCAGCGACGGCAGCATCGTCATCGCGCCCCATCGGGTGGTGTGCGACCTGCGGGAGAACATCGCAACGGAAACGTTCGGCCGCATTTTGCTGAGCGAAGACGGCCGGGAGATGCTCAACCGCTACCAGGTTCAAAAAAGTGTGCCCCATCTGATCATCCCGCCGGGCGAAGGGGTGATCACCACCTGCTCCATGTACCTCAACGATCATTATGTGGTACTGCAAAGCGGATTCTCCCTGGGCCGCAACCTGCCGGCCACAGTGCTCGATCCCATCAAGACGCGCGGCATCCGTATCTATCTTGAAATCATCAACGGCACCCGGCACACGATCGTCAACCCCTTGATCAGCGCCCGGGTCTATGGCGCCCCCAAGGAGCGCACCTCCGAACGGCGCAAGAGCGCGGCGCGCAACCATGGCCGCTTTACGCTCACCGAGCTCAAAGCGCTGCAGCGCCGGCTGGGCGCCAAGCGCAAGCGCACCTGCCATTTCATCGACCGCTCCATTGCCTGGATCGAGCCATCCGAGGGCATCTCCAAAGCACGCATCCATACCAACGGTCCGGAAAGCACCTGCGATGTCTCCAAGGCTCAGTGCTCCACGGCCCGGGAAGATTTTTCGGCGCGCAGCCGCTGCCCCCACGAGTACGCCACGGCGCGCATCCATGCCCCCGCCGGGCAAGGGCCGGCGGTGCTGGCCTTGAAGTACTTCCCCAACATGGTCGAACACCGCGATATCATCAACCTGGTGGCCGAGGGCAAGGTCCGAGCGATTTACTTCTACGAGGCGTCGTGCGAGTACGGCCCGTTTCTCTCCCAAGAGGACCATTCGCGCTTGCAGGAGTATCATGCGTTCGGAGTGGATGTGTACTGGGTGTGCGGGCTGAATCAGCGTCTCATGGTGCACACCATGCGCGATGGCAAAGGCTATTTCGTGGCCATCGAACGTCTGGCCGATTTTCACAAGTCGATGCTCTTTGCCTTCTACGGTTCCACCTTGCCGCTCTCCGAGGCGGGCGCGGCGCGCCTGGGCCACCTGATGGACGCGCTGGTCTCTTTTTGGGGGCACAACATCGGCATCGTCACCGGCGGCGGCAGCGGTGTCATGGAGGAGGCCAATGCCATGGCCCGCCGGCGCGGGATTCTCTCCGGGGCCAACTACCTGGACATCACCGACCAGGCCATGACCACGGATGTGGATTTCTGCCAGGTGTTTCAGGCCACCTGCCGCCACAGCCGCCAGAAGTGGTTCGAGATCGCCTCGTTTCCCATCTTCAATGTAGGCGGTTTGGGCTCGCTGGAAGAGCTGGGCATCACCCTGTGCAACATGAAGCTGTCGATCATGGAGCGGGTGCCGATCATTTTGTTCGACACCGAAGGCGAGCGGGAGTTCTGGAGCGGCATGCGCCAGCAGATCGCCACCATGGTCCGTCACCAGCGCGCGCCCCAGTGGATCGAAGAGTATGTGGTGATCACCGACGATCCGCGGGTGGTGACGGATGTGTATCGCAAGCAGCTCCATCTGTTTTAAGGGCTTGTTTTGTCGCCTGCATCCGTTTTAAGATAAAGCTGTCTTCAAGCCAGCGACACCGGCATCCGGGGTGAAAAAGATGATGACGGCCGCAAGACTCTTTTTCATTCTCTTCTTTTTGGGGTGGGGTTCGGCCGCCCTGGCCGGCACGGTGCGTCCGGCTGCCTGGGCCGGCAAATTCTACCCCCAGGCGCCCGACGAACTCAAGCGCACCATCGCCGGCTTGATGGACCAAGCCTCCCGGACCCGCGTTGACTCGCTGCCCCAGGGCCGAATGCGGGCATTGATTCTGCCCCATGCCGGCTACATCTACTCCGGACTCACCGCGGCCCATGCCCATCGAGTGCTGGCCGGCACCGTCTTCACCAAGGTGATCCTCATGGGACCCGATCACCGCGTGGGGTTTGCCGACGCGGCCGTGAGCGATGTCGCTGCGTACGCCACGCCCCTGGGAACGGTGCCGCTGCACGCCGATGCAGGGCGTCTGCGGGCCGAGGCGGCGCTCTTCCGGCCCGTGCCGGAATCGGACCGCAGCGAACACTGCCTGGAGGTGGTGCTGCCCTTTTTGCAGACCGACCTGCCGGCCATGGCCCTGGTGCCCATCGTGGTGGGCCGTTGCGAACCTGAGGCCATCGGACGGGCGATCGTTCCCCTGATCGACGGGCAGACGCTG
>JBAQGR010000155.1:0-4797 GCA_049287895.1 Desulfatitalea sp. | reverse complement strand
GGCCCGCGGGACACGGCGAGGGCCAAGGCCAGGGAGCTGGTGCCGGTGCCGGAGGCGCAGGAGGAGGAGGTGGCGGCGGTGGTGGTGGTGGCGGTGGCGGTGGCGGTGGCGGTGGTGGTGGCGGTGGCCGATAGTACGACGCACCGCCTCGGGTCATTGCGGACAGCACCCAGCGGATTGCTGCCCAAGAGAAGTCCTTTACGGCCCCATTTTGGGATCGTCTGACAGGCTCATCAAAAAGGCGACCACATCATCTACTTCGGCCGGGGTCAGGCCCATGTCCCCCACATCCTGGGTGTTCAGATTTTGAGCCACTTCGGGGGGCGGCCAGTCGGCCACATCGCGGGTATTGTGGAAATCGACCACAGCCCTGAGTGTGGGGAAAAAGCCGTTATGACCATAGGGAGCGGTCAAACCGACGTTGCGCAGGGTCGGCACCTTGAACTTGCCAAATTGAGCAGCATAGGCCCCGTCACCGATGAGCGGCGCGGTGCTGAAATAGTCATTTTCCAGAAAGCCTCCTAGGCCCAGGTCGATGGGATTTCCGGCCAGCAGGGGATTGGCGGGCACGCCGATGTTGGCATAACCGTAGTTGGTGAACAGGGCCGGTGAGCCGTCCGGTGCCGGTACGGTGCTGTGGCACCGGGCGCAGCGGGCCTCGATCAGCTTGCCCCCCCTTTTCTCCTTGTCGGTCAATTGGCCCCCATCAAAACGGGAAGTAAATTTCTGCACCTGGCCGGAACGTTCATAGGCCGCGACGGCCCGACCGATGTTGTCATAGGCCGAGGATACATCCAGCAAGGCATCCACACCGAACACCTGGCGGAAAAGATTCGCGTAAGAAGCATCGCGCACCACCTGGACCACGGACGCCGCATCCGGCATGTTCATTTCCACGGGATTGAGCGGAGGGCCTTGGGCCTGCTCGGCCAAAGGGTCGTCCAAAATCAAACCGGTGGCCCGGCCGTCCCAGAACATCCCGCCCACATACCCTCCGAGCACACCATCCCAGTGGAGGCTGGGGCTGTAACCGGCATAGGCCGCCGAAGGTGCGTTGCGGCCGCCGCGACTGACGCCGTCGGCGCCCACCGAAACCACCGAAACATAAGGATCGCGACTGTTGTCCGGATCGGCAAAGCCCGAGGTGTGGTGGTGACACGTCAGGCAGGACTGGGTGCTGTTATAGGAAAAATCTTTGTCCTGGTACATTATCTTTCCTAGCTGCGCGATGGGGGCCAGGGGACCGGCCATCGCCCCGCTCCACGCCGCCAGCAGGACGGTGGGCAGAAGCAACATCATCCAACTTTTTTTCATCGGTAGCCTCCTTTATTGGTTGTTGGTTTTTAACGGAATAGAAAGCATGCAATTGCGAAGCGCTGCGACAGCAGAAAAGATGTGGGGCCAAACCACGACCGCACACAATGTACGCATCGAGCTTGTCCCCACCTTTTGCGCAGAACCATTCGAGCTCATTCCCAACAGCATCATTCAGATGACTATGATCCGCCGCTCGCCATGGTGGTTTGTTTACAGGTTGTCCAACTATCCCTGGCAGGAGCCGTCGCGCTTGCGGTCTTGCTTCCGGTCGCGGGTCCGGTCGGCAGCCAACAGTTTGCCGGCGTCTTTGTCGGTGACAATGCTTTTGCAAGAGCCGTCGCGCTTGCGATCCTGGTCCTTATCACGGGTCTGATCGGCGGCCAGCAACTTATCGGCGGTATTGTCGGTCACATCCTCCTGGCAGGAGCCGTCGCGCTTGCGGTCCTGATCCTCATCACGGGTCTGGTCGGCAGCCAACAGTTTGCCGGCATCTTTATCGGTGACAATGCTCTTGCAAGAGCCGTCGCGCTTGCGATCCTGGTCCTTATCGCGGGTTTGATCGGCCGCGAAGACCAATGTCGCGCCGCACAGCAGAATCGTCAGCATCATTCCAATGGATCTTATTTTCATTGATTTCCTCCTTGTTTGCTTTTGTTTTAGAGTAAAAAGCGAAATACGGTGGTTGGCATAGTCGAATGGATGTACGCATGGGATTTGAAAAGGTCACATTTTTTCTGTTCCCCGCAGATAAAAAACTATTTACCGGCAAGGAGCGACCCACTCTGTAAACCTCAAACTGCTGCTGGGGGAGATTGGACTTGAAGCCCTGCTGCTTTTATGCTCTTTTGAGGCAACCCTCTCTATCAAATAAGGAAAATCTTCAATGGCGTTCGAAAAACAACTCGCGGAGCTTGGTGCGCAGTATATCGCCAGGGTCCTGGAGATCTGCTTCAACCGCCGCACGCATGGCATCGGCGAGCACCGGCTGGCCAACTGGCCGACCCAATATTTAGCGGCGTGCTCAAAGGAACGTTTCGAACCGCCTGTTCTGCCAAGGCGTTGACCCTACCCATCTAAAAAGGAGAAAAGGTATGCGAACAAAGAGGTTCACCGGAATCGCCGTTCTGCTCAGTGTATGCTTGCTATGGGGCTGCGCCACCACCAAACCCCTGGACGCAACCCTGGGGGCCGTACTCGATCCAAGCTACAAAGCGGAGCGCCTGGTCGCCGATAGCCCCTTCCCCGGCGTCAACGGCGCCACCGTCGGTGCCGACGGCAATCTGTATGTCACCCACACCGGAAACGGCACCATCACCCGCATCGATCTGGCCACCATGAAGCCATCCCTTTTCGTGCCTTCCTACGGAGGGATTTTCATCGTGGATGACATCGCCGCGGACGACAAAGGTAACCTGTATGCCACAGGCACGACCCCCCTGGTGGGCGAGGTGTACCGCATCGATAAAAACGGCGTCAAAACGGTCATTGCCAGCGGCATGGCCGCGCCCAACGGCATCGAATACAACCCGCGCACGGGCCGGCTGTTCGTCACCGAGTGCTTCCAGGGCAACCGGGTCTATGAGGTCGATCCCACCGGCCAGAAGCCGGCGCGCCTGCTGATCGACAAGGATGTGATTCCCGTTCCCGAGGGGTTTGATTTCGACCCAAACACCAACGACCTGATCGTGCCGGACATGGGCAGCGGCAAGATTTTGCGAATTCATCCGGACACCGGCGCCATCACCACCGTGGCCGAGAAGTTCACGACGCCCATTGCGCTCACCATTGGCGCGGACAAGATGGTCTATATCCCCGAGCTGGCCACCGGCGCGGTCTATAAGATGCGCCTGGATGGCACCGGGCGCGAAAAGATCGCCCAGATCAAACCCGGGCTGGACAACCTGGCCATCACCAAGCAGGGACGACTTTTTGTCACCAGCTACTGGGATGCTACGATTTACGAAGTGACGACCGATGGCAGCGGGAAATTCAAACAGTTATTTCCCGCCGGCCCCAATCAACCCTTGGGCGTCGTTGCCAAGGATGATGTCCTGCTGGTGGCCGATGCCATCATGGTGCGGACCGTCAAGGACGGCCAGTACCACCCCACCAAACTCAACGCCTGGGCGGCCCATGGCCTGCCGTTGCCCTTGAGCCTGGCCGATGGTCCTGGAAGCCAGGTCTTCTGGACCGACTGCCTGCATGGCGCGGTGGCCATCGGCAATGCGGGCAGCGGCGAATTCAAGCCTGTGGCCGGCGGACTGAATCAGCCCATGGCCGCATTGATGAGCGCTGCGGGGGGCAAGCTATTTGTGGCCGAATACGGTGCCGGTCAGATTACCGCGGTGAGTCTGGCCGATGGGGCCAAATCGGTCGTAGCCAAAGGGCTGGAAGGGCCCCTGGCCATGGCCGAAGTGGGAGATATGCTGTATGTGGCCGAAAGCAAGGCCGGACGGATCAGTGCCATAAACATCAAAACCGGTCATAAGGAGGTTTTACTTTCCGGTATGGTCGGCAAGCCGGGAGCAATGGCCAACGACGGCATGGGCCGGCTGCTGGTGCTCGACGGCGCCGGCCAGAAGCTGCTCAGGGTCGATCCCAAGACCTTGGCGGTGTCGATCCTGGCTGCCCATCTGCCAGTGGCCTACGCCACGGTGGGCAGCTATCCGTCCGTGGAGTTCCCCATACCCATGCATGTCAACAAGCAGGGGGACATCTACCTGCCGACGGCGGACCGCGGGGTGCTGAAGCTCAAAAAAGTTCGCTGACGGCCTGCATTATCGCTAAGTTTCCATCTCGATGGCAGTTGCCCAACACGACCCTTTCAAATAGCCGCATCTCAAGACCCGGGACCGCTAATGGCGGTCTCGGGTTTTTTGTTCATAGGGTGGGTTTGAAAGAGTACTACAGGGACCATTCGGCATGATGGGGGTATTGAACCTTGCCCACGCCGCCTTTTTCATGCTGTCGGCCTATTTCGGCTACCAGGTGCTGGCCTGAACCGGCAGTTTTTGGCCGGCGCTGTTGGTGGCACCGATGATCACGGCTGGTTTCGGCATCTTATTGGAGCGCTCTTTGCTGAAAGTGGAAGAGCGGGCTGCAAACGCCGAAGCCAGGCCAAGTATTTGGAGGTGTGAAAAAAGCAGAAAGATGAAAGTGCAGGTTGAAGGTGGCAGTGGACGGTTATCTACTCTTGCTCCTTAAGGAAGGTCACTCCTAAGCTATCGCTGCGGGCCCAGGCCACCCGGGCTTTGAGAATCAGATCGTTGCTCCGGCCCTTGAAGGGGATCGTCATGAAGATCTCCTGGCCTACTTTGGCTTCATTGCCGGCGGTGGCCTCGATCAAGGCACCGCCCTTGCCAAAATTACGAACATATCCCGAGAAATCATCCAGATCGGCGCGCAAGTCGCAAGCGGTTCGACTGTACATCCGTCGATCGCTTTTAAACATAGCATTGACCATCTGTTGCCCCCTTTCAT
>JBAQGR010000154.1:0-11976 GCA_049287895.1 Desulfatitalea sp. | reverse complement strand
GTGCCGGAGCGCTCCTCTATTTTCTCACGACCCCATTCTTCCCCAAAGGGCGGCCGCCTTGCGGTAGAACATATCTCTTCCCTTTTCGGCCAACGAAGCACTGAACAGAAGCAGAATGCCGATGCCGGACAGCACGACCCATGTAAAATTGGCGTGCGCTCCGATGGTCTGGAGGGCGCAATGCCCCAGGCAGACCGCGACGGCGGCGCACCCGCTGAAGAAAAGTCTCTTTTGACCCGCCAAGGCAGCGACGGCCATGACCCCGATAGAGACGATGACCCCCACCATAATGACCCAGGCGCGCGGATCGAGCAGTTGGGCGCCGATCACGCTGATCAGGGCGATGGTCGCCCCGGCGGACCGGTAGTTGGCGGCCGATGAGCCATTGCCGATAAACCCATGGGCGCCGACACCCATGGCGATGGGCAGTAAAAAGATATTGAGGGCCATCCCGTCGCCCACGGGAATCGTTGCCATGACCGGTATAATGAAGGTCAGCCATCCTGCCGCCAGGCCGATGTTGCCCGCCAGTTGCAACAGGTTCCTTGCGGCCCTAGACTGAACAATTCGGCCCCAGTGCAACGAGAGATAAGCGCCGGCCAGGGCCAGCATCAAGGCGTGGAACCCGCTGCCCATGGTGTAGAAGAGACTGCGGCCGAGCATGACCCAGAGCGGCCCGGTGAGCATGCAGCGGGCTGTGCGGCCTTCAAAATTGTTCATCCGGAAATCCGTGCGCAGGTAGGCATTGTCCGCGCAGTAGAGCATGGCCGCGGCCGCGACGATGATCCATCCGACCAGCGCGCCTTCGCGCACGGGCATCAGGATGCACAGATTGGCCAATGTGTATAGGCCGGTGAGCAGGGCCGCCCGTGGTGGCGCCAGAATTCTGAAGGCAAAATAGCTCGCCGGAACAACGATCAACATGGTCAGGGCCATGATGGCGGCCACCTTGGAGGAAGTAAAGAGTGAAAAGACGAGTGGCTGGGGCATCCCCGCGGGCGGCTGGCCAAACAGGGAAAAGAGCATGGCGCCCAGCTGGGAGGAGAGGACAGGAAAGCAGCCTGCCGCGAAGGCCAGAAAGGTCCGGGCTCCCTTGGTCTCTTTGAGGAGCGTGCCGGTGACCAACCCCATGGTCCATAGCACGGCGCAGATGGCCAGCATGATCCAGTGTCGGGTCATGGGCGCAAACGAGTAGACCCCCTGGCACATGAACGAGACGGCGGCAGCGGCCAGCACGATACCGCCGGCCCAGCGCAAAACCCGGGTGGGGCCCAGCGCAGCGAACCCCTTGGGTGGGGCCGCCGAGATTGGAGCGACATTTGGGGTTATGACGGCGCAGACATCGCCGAACGGATGGCTGCGCGCTTCGGTAGCAGTTGAATCGAACGGCTGGATATAGTTGGATGCAAGTTTCATCGTATCTTCTCCTCGCCTGGGGATGGGACCGCAATGATCTCCTGCAAGGTCAGACGCAGCGCCTGTTCATGCTCGGCCGTTCCGAACTCTTCTTCCAGGGTGTCGATCTCGGATTGGGGCGCTTGGGCGTGCAACTCCTGGGCGATAACATCTGTTTCCCAGCGGGTGAAAAGATCGTCGACCTCCTGCTGCATGCCGGACTCCGCGTGGTGCAATCCATTGACGGCTTCGGCGCACGCCTGACGGCCCGACAGATCCCTCTGTTTGCGGCGAAGCGCCTCCAGCTTTGCCAGGATTTGTTCAACCTCCTGGGCCATCTTCTGCTTCAGGTTTTGGCTCTCGTGCAGATCGCGCACGATCTGGCCATGAAGGGCTTGGGTCTTTTTCATACGCGCCACGCATGCCAGGGCTTTGGCTTGGTCGGTGGCATGCACCTGCTTGGCGCGCTCGACCCACAGCGCCGCCTGATCCCGCAGACGGGTGGCCTCATTCTCCAGCCGCGAGACATCGGCCTGTACTTGGGATAGCCGCACCTTGGCCTTGGCTACCACCCCTTCATACTCACGAATATAGGTGAACGATAATGCTTCCTTGTTTTCGAACTGATTGGCCATGGCTTCGACGCGGGAATGAACGTTGATGGCCAGACGTTTGAACAGTTTCATAAAGACCTCCTGCCTTGGTTGAAGATGTTGTAAACACAAAACAACGTAATTCTATGCGGCGGAAATCCACAAAGCATGCCAAAACCCGCGGATGGAATTCTGGGCCTACAAACAATGGGTTAGGGATATCGGGCGGACGGACGGATAGAGGCGGCATACATTCCATGCCTTTCACCAAGGCAAAAAATGCATGCCGCCACTTGGAGTATGGATTGGATAGACCCTATTTAAGCAGCGTGCCGATAAAACACCAAGAAAAGTTATCCTCTTCGGTGGTGACTTCCGCGCTGGTGGTGGCATAGTCGGAGTCGGCGGCTTCATTGAAGGCCCGGATGCGGTATTCGTAACTGGTATTGGCACTCACCGTGGTGTCGGTGTATTCAGTGGCATTGGCGTCGGCCTCGTCGATCTCCTCGTAAGTGGTATCCCCCACTTCACGGCGTTCGATTTTAAAGCCCAGTTCTTCCGAGCTGCGATCGGTCCAGGACAAAGTGACATCATTGCCGTCTATGCTGCTGGTCAAGTCGGAGGGTTGCGCCGGCGGCGTGCCGCCGATAAAGACGCCCAGGGCAAACGCACCTTCGATGGGATGGTCGGCATCCTGTTCGATGCTGGTGACTGTTGCCGGCGATATGGAGCTATCGATCTTGCTGATGGGATCGGTGCCCTCCTGGTTGACGACATAAGCGAAATCACCGTTTTTGGGTGCCGCCACACCCTGGGGAAGAGTGCCGACGGTATGGGTGCTCACCACGGCGTTGTCGCTGGTGCGAATCAGCGTCACCGAGTTGGAGAGGCTGTCGCTGTTGCTGACATAGACATTGTCGCCCTTGGCGCCCACCGCCACGCCCCACGGGCCGCGACCGACGGTGATCGTGTCGATGATGGTGTCATCGCTGGTACGGATGACCACCACGGTGCCAACCAGACCACTGGTGGAGTTGGCCACGTAAATATATCGGCCGTCGGGGGTCGCCGCGATGCCGATGGGCTCGGTGCCCACGCTGGATATGGTTTGAGTATCGAATTCCGATCCATCGTGGATGATGACCGTGACGGTGCCGGCCAGATTGTTGGTCACATAGACCTTGATGCGCTCCCCACTCGGGTCGTAGATGGCGGCAACACCCCACGGGCCATCACCCGCAGTGACGGTTTCCGTGACGGCGAGCGTGGCGATATTGATTACGGAAATCGTATCGCCACCAAAGTTGGCCACATAGGCAAAGTCGCCGTTGGGTTCGATGGCCACGCCCCGGGGCTGGTCGCCTACCTCCGCGAATAAGGGCGTTCCGCTTCCCGCGAAATTGGCGTTGGTGAGCTCGGCAACGGTATCTTCGTCCCTGCAGGTGATCAGTATGGAACTGCCATCCGGCATCACGGCCGCACCGTAAGGTGTGCAGGAATCCTCGCTGAAGGCCGCCGAGGCAAAGGTCTCCGCGCTCGTATCGACGCGAATCACCGACTCATTTGCCAGACTGGGGATATAAGCATAGGTCACGGCCCAGAGGGGCCGGACGACACAAAAGAGGGACACCAGAGCACAAAAGACAATCACCAGGCCGAACCGCTTCATGGAAACTCCTTAAAGCTTGTTGCGAGTTGAGATCTTCGACAGGCGAAGCAGAAGACGGGGCGCAACCGGTAAGGCCGCGGCACCTACCGTGCTTTAGCGCATATCTTGGCCGCAATCAAGATGCGCGGAATCGCAAGCCGGGAATCACAATACTTCCGATATGCTGCGCATGAGTTCCGGCAGAGCCTTATGCACGACCCGGTGAAGGGGAAAACGCTCCAGCCGGTCGGGCCGCACCCAGCGACATGCGGCCGGGCCGTTACGCCGGATTCGTCCGCTGCGATAGGAACACAGGAAGAGCTCCAGACGCAGCTTGAAATGGGTGTAGGCATGCCGCACCGAAGCGACATGTGTCGGCTCGCCCACCTCGATCCCCACCGTTTCCCGCAGCTTTTCGACACACGCCTGTCGGGCATCCTCTTTGTCCCCGATGGCACCGCCGGGGAACTCCCACATGCCAGCCAGCAATCCCTGCCCCGGCCGTTGGGTCAACAGCAGGCGGCCGTTCTTGATCACTGCGCCGGCCACCCAGCACTGGCTGCCCACGGTGCGGCGCTCGGATCGCCGGGGGTATTGATCGGTCGTCCGGCTCTTCAGGCAGGCTCAGAAGGGGCCAGGGGGCACTGAGCGCATAAAGGTGTTTGGGGAGTGCACACCAGGGCGCCCAGTTCCATCATGGCCTGGTTGTGGCGGCCTGGGTCTTGGACATCCAAAAGTCGATCGGCCGCAGCTTGAAAGAGTTGGTGGCCGGCCGCGGCATTGATCGGCGTGGCCATGCGCAACAGGCGCGCCAATACCCGTTTGACATTGCCGTCCACCACAGCATGGGGCTGGGCAAAGGCGATGCTCAAAACCGCGGCGGCGATATAATCCCCGATGCCCGGCAGTTGCCGTATCTCCGGCCAGGTGGACGGCAGCCGGCCATCCCACTCGTGGACAACGCGCTGAGCGGCCTGGTGCAGGTGACGCGCCCGGGAGTAGTAACCCAAACCCTCCCACGACTTCAGAACGGATTGTTCGTCGGCCTGCGCCAGCCGCCCCACATCCGGAAAACGTTGCATGAACCGCTGAAAATAGGGAGTGACGGTTTTCACCTGGGTCTGTTGCAGCATCACTTCGGAGACCCAGATCGCGTAGGGATCGCGCGTGTAGCGCCAGGGCAGGTCGCGCCGGTGGGTGTCGTACCAGGCGCCCAACGTCCGGCGAATGGCGGCACGAGTGCCTGGTGGGATAGCGGGTGGCGTTGCATACGCATTTTTAGGCGTTTTCATGGGGCCCTCCTTTAACATAAACTCCAAGCCCTTGGCCACCGCTCTTACCAGCCGGGATTTACGCCCCAGCTATTGTCCACTCCATTTGAGCGAATTTCGCGCTCAAGTCGCCGAGCGTGCTAACCGATATCCATGCAGCGCAGAGCGCAAATCAATTTCCTTGCCGGAAGCATGCGCGAAACGCCACATCCCGGACCGATCGCCGCGGCACGATCCTACGCAACGGCGAAATTGGGGGTCGCGGTTTGTTCCAGAGAACTTGATAAGGAGAAATGCCATGCAACCCTCAATAGCGGATATGGCGCACATCGTCTATCAGTGCTCCATCCCCAAGGATTTGATGGAGTGCACTTGCGACAGTTACATGCTCAAACTGTTGGTCTCGTTGGATGGTGGCGCCACTCTGGCCGCCATCGCTAAAAAACTTGGGCTGCCGATAAAATCGGTCAGCGAAGCGGCCAATCGACTGCTGGCGCTCAAATTGATTGCACCCGCCGATGGCGTCGCCATTCATGTCGATCAATCGTTTATGGATTTTCTCAAAGAACAACTCTCCATAGCCGTCGGTCCGATCGCGGAGATCATCATCGAGGATACCATCAAGGATTTCGGTTTCGCCATGACCTCGTTTCCAACGTACAAAGTCGCGGATTTGGTGGCGCTGCTGGCCCAGGAAATTCAACACGAAGATCATAGAAGAGCCTTCCAGCAGAAAATGCTGGAGCGCATCAAACACAACTGATCGGCCAGGGGGCAGCGCGCGGCGATGAACGGAACCATAAAATCGAATTTCGGGCTACATATCCTTTCAGGCCCTAAAGTTTATATCGGCAGTGCCGATGAGATAGTCAGAAAAGAGCCTTGCTCGTTTGTGGGGCCGATAGAAAAGTTGGAACCGCGCTGTACGCTTTCAGATCTTGGTTGAACTCACACTGTCCTCCTTTTCTTACCTCGGATCGACTTATTTGCAGGCGCTAACGCGAACCGCCCCCAGCGGATAGGAGATGGAGTCCATTCAAGGAATCCAAAGGAACCAGGTCGTACTACGCGCGTAAGGGGGAAGAAAAGGAGTCCAGGGATGATCATTCATTGTGAGAAATGCCGTAAGGCATACAAAATCGATCCAGGAAAACTGACCCAAAACAAATCCACATTTCGCTGCAAGGCCTGCGGAAATGCCATCGTGGTTTCCACTGCGCCAGCGGATCACAAAGCGTCCGCTCAGCCAGCGAAACCGCAATCGGCATCGGCGCCGTCAGCCGTGTCACCACCGGTAAAACGCCTGGCCGCGAAGGAAAGCGCCGCACCCACCGAACCGGCCGCTCCGGCGTCCGCCGCCAAGAGCGGCAGAGTCGGCGCCGCGTCCGCGCCAGCGGTCGGCTCCAAACGGCGTTTGGGCGTAAGCGGCAAGATGTTGCTGCTTTTCTTTTGCGCGCCCATCGGATTGATGGTGTTGGCCAGCGCCGCGTACGTCTGGCAATTGAAGGACCTGTCCAGCCGCATCACTGTGGACAGCAATACCATCGTCGAACGCCTTTCCCATGAAATGGTAAATGACAAAGCGCGCATGGTGGCCAGCCAGTGCCGTCTCTATCTGCAAAGCCACGCGGCGTTGACGCCCGCGCAATTCGATAATGATCCGGAATTCAGAAAATTGGCTTTACAGACGGTCGGTGAAACCGGGTATACCTGCATTTACGCGATTCCGGACCCAACCGGGAAAAGCGGCGTCTGGGTTCACCCCAACGCAAAGATCATCGGGATCGATCTGCCGGAGGCCATGAAGAAATCCCTTGGCGAACGCTTCCCGCGCTGGTGGACGATTTACAAGGGCGCTTACACCGGCAAACCCTCCAGCGGCTATTACACTTGGCAGGAAAAAGATGGCTCCTTGCGCGAAAAATATATGACCTGCGTGCCCGTGGAGGGAACGCCGTATGTTGTGGCGGCGACCACCTATGTGGACGAAATCACACGCGATGTGCAAAATCTCAAAGCAACCGGTCATGACATGACGCGCAGGGCGATGACGGTGGTCTTCGCCATTTTCGTCAGCGCCCTGGTATTGATGGGAAGCACAGTGTTGTTCTACAGCCGCCGGCTCAGCGGCAACCTGAAAACATTGATCCACGCGGCCGAACGAATCAGCGTCGGCGAGCTGAACACACGCATCGATATCCGTTCCAATGACGAAATCAAGGACTTGGCCGATACCGTCAGCCGCATGCAGGAAAGCATTCGGCTCTCCATCGAGCGCCTGCGCAAGCGCCGATAGTCAACGGTCGACCGGCGCAAAACGCCCTGGACCGATGAATTGAATTGTCGCCCAATCGGGCATCGAGGGAATCGCACATGGTAGTATTTCCAACAGACAAACCAGTTATCCGCGGCATCCATTCAGGTTACGTGGATATGGCCAAGTTGCTAAGTCATTACCGCAAGCAGGTGGGATCAGGGTGCATCCACTGCAAATCAAAAAATTTGGAGGGGGTACTCTTCTTCGACCCGGAGAAAATCATCAATGGCTTCTTGAACGATGCCGCCCGGCAGTTGCATGGCTCGCAGGCCATCGACCGTCTGATCGCGGCAGCAGCGGACCAAGACATGGTCCTCGGAGTTTATGAAATCGCCGCCGACCAGCGGGCTTTTTGGGCGGGCATGCAATCGGCCACCGCCATTCACAGCAATTTAAGCACCGATTTCACCGATCTGTTCAAGCTGCTGAAAAAAATGACGGCCGAAAAATTGACCGGCTTCATCGATGTCGCCCTGGATGGTCGCAACGAAGCGGGCCGCATTTTTTTGATGGACGGCAAATTCATCGGCGGCACCTATTCTGAGACGGGTGGCGGCCTGCTGCCCTCCGAGCAACACCTGAACGAACTGATCGCCAAAACCGCCAACGCCAAGGGTACCTTTAATGTCTTCAGTATCGCGGCGCCCCCTGCCAAGAAAGCCGAGACCAAGGCCCCTCCCGAAGCGGAGGTCCCCCATCAGGGGATAGCGGCGATGGCGGAACTGCTCGCGCTGACCGAGCAGGTCGTTGCCCGCGAAAAAAAGACCTCCACGGATTTTCAGACGCTGTTGAAAAAACAATTCATCGACAAAGTCGACCAATACCCGTTTCTCGATCCTTTTGCCGCCGAATTGGAGTATCGCGACGGCGAGATCACTTTTTCCGGTCAGGTTGAAGAAAGCGTTTTCGTGAAAGGGATTTTCGCTTCAGCCCAAGGACTGGTGCATGAACTGGACCTCAACGCCCAGTTCTCGGCGCAGCTGGCGCTATGGCGCCAGCGGTATGCGCAGCAGCTCGAACTCTGGGGCGTATCGGGGCCGCCCTCGAAACAATAAAAACAAAGGGCCTTGGCGGTGGCCCTAACCATGATGACGAACAATCTGCTGCTGGTGGATGATGATCGCCCCTTGCTTTCCTGCATAAAAAAGGGACTTGAGAAGCAATTCTCGGGCCATGAAATCTATACGGCCGAGGATGGTTTCCAAGCCATTGAAGTGCTCAAACAGCATACAATGCGGCTGGTGGTGACCGATTTGATCATGCCGCGAATGGACGGTTTCGAACTACTGGCCCATATGATGGCGCATTTCCCGGACATCCCGGTAGTAGTGACCACGGGTCACTCCATTCCCGACACCCAGCGCAATGCCATCGCCAAAGCCGCTCTCTCCCTGATGCTCAAACCCATTGACTTTAAGGAGCTGTATGCGACGGTGAACAGATTGCTGGAGCAACAATCCGACGGCGGCACCCTCAACAACATCTCGCCGGCGATGTTTTTGCAGTTGATCAATCTGGAGCAAAAAACCTGCACCATTCGGGTGACGGAGAAGGGCAGCGGCAAATTGGGAGTCTTCTTCTTCAATATAGGGACGATGCTCGACGCGCGGGCCGGCACCCTGCGCGGGGAAGCCGCCGCCCAAGAGATCTTCTCCTGGGACCGGATTTCGCTGACGATCCAAAACAGTTGCCCGGCACCCGAGCGCAAGATCAACCGGACACTGAACGCACTCATTCTGGATGCCGCCCGGCTCAAGGACGAACGGATGGCCGCGGCGACGGAGGAGAATGAAGGTCGATTGGACACAATTTGCGAGCGGCTGAAAAACCAGGCGGAACTGGCCGGCAGCATTTTGTCAATTGCGCCGGAAAAGAGATGGCACAATCTGTTGGCGCATCTTTTTGAAATCGGAAGCCACTTGGAATGGGGCGCATTGAATTCGGTGGGTATCAGCACCGGCCACGCTCCGGACCGGGTGGTTGTTCCCGCCGAAATTCCCATCGAGATCCAGGTGGACCCGAAGTGCTCCAAGGAAAAGATCTACCGGCTTCTGGATTAGTCCGGCGGCGGAAGCGCACCCACGCATTTGGAAAGCAGCGGTTGGCAATGGAAAAAGAATTAAAAAAAATTCTGGAACTGGAGAACGTGAACGGCTGTCTGCTGGTCTCCCCTGAGGGCCAGGTGCAATACAGCGAATTTCCTTCACAGGCACCTCGGGGGCTCGAACAGTGCCAATGGCGCGCCCTGGTCGACGCACTCGACGGCATCCACGAAGCCGATGCGCTGTTTGAAAACGCCCGACTGTACATTCGCTCTTCTCCTACCGGCTATCTGCTCGTTTTCCTGGACCTGTACGCGGCCATCGCTATGATTCGACTGCAATGCGATGTGCTGATCCCCACCCTCAAGCCGCAAGCGCAAGAGCAAAAAGGGTTAAGACGCTTTTTCACCAAAAAGGAGTGACGGCAGGTTCGCGGAAAACCGGCTTTCCTAAGATCTCCCCAGGCGCCCACGGGCGCCCGAAGGTCCGGCGTGAAACACTCGTCAAAGACCACCAAATCCAAAACCAGGAGCGACCCCATGACCGATGTCAATCCCCAGCATTTCATCGATGAATTGCGCTTCGATATCAAAGCCAACGACCAGATCAAAGCGCGTTTGGTGATGGCCCATTTCAACGAAATGGACAGCCAGACCCAACGTATAGCGCTGCTTGAAATCAGCCGGGCCCCGGATTCGTTTGTCTTCCCCCTGCTGGTGGCGGTGCTGGCCGCCGCGCACGATTCAGACCAGGAGCAGGCCGTTGTCAAGGAACTGCTCTTTTCCAAGGCATTGGACAACCCCGAGATGCTCGCCCACATGTTGATCCGCGAGGTCAAACCCAACTATCGCGTGGTGCTGGCCGAGGTGGCCGGCGAGATCAAGCTGGATGAGG
The DNA here is from genome assembly GCA_049287895.1 of Desulfatitalea sp. Lineage (GTDB taxonomy): Bacteria > Desulfobacterota > Desulfobacteria > Desulfobacterales > Desulfosarcinaceae > Desulfatitalea. The sequence continues at coordinate 1,816 of JBAQGR010000154.1, read as the reverse complement.
CCACGCCGATTTTGCTGAGCATCCTCAGCGAAGAGCAGGATGAAAAGGTTTTGCGCGGGGCCATCAAGGCCCTGGGCATGATCGGCAATCCCTCGGCCACCACGCCCATATCCGAGTTTCTCTACTCCGGTGGCGTGGAGCTGATTCTCGCCGCCATCCAATCCATGGGATTGCTGGGCACCCCCACCGCCATTCAGCGCCTGGCGGAAAAACTGGGTAGCGATACGGACCTGGACCATATGATCCTGGATGTGTTCGCCTCTTCCCAGGAGCCCGAAGCCCTGGACCGGCTCAATGACACCCTCTCGGCCCAACATGCCTATCTGCGCAACGCCGGCAAACAGCGCCTGATCGCTATCGGCCGCAAGGCCGTGCCGGTGCTCATCAACAACCTGCGCTACGACGACCCGGACCTGCTGATCCACAGCCTCAATGTCCTGGGCGCCATCGGCGATGAATCGGCCATTTCACCGATCCGCAAACTGCTGCACAACGACCCCAAGGACGCCAATGTGCGTTTCGCCGCCTACGAAGCCATGGGCCTGCTGCCCATGGCCAAAGGCGCTTTTGCCCTGGCCCAAGGGCTCAACGACCCGGTGGACAACGTGCGCGCAGCGGCGGCCGGCGCCATCGACCGTAACTACAACACCGTCCTGGCCGCGGGTATCAAAAACATGATCCGTGACGAGGACCCTGCCGAAAGGCGCATCAGTCGCACCATCATGGATGCCGAATGCGATACGATTTTTATGGACCTGGTCCAGGAAGATGTGTTCCGCGAGTTTGCCCTGGAGTACCTGTGCCGCCAAGCCCACGGCGACGTGCGCGAACATTTCAGTGCGCTGCTCAAGACCAACGGTCAGGCGGAGCTTGCCGCGGTCATTGAAAGCGGCACTTGCGTCGAATCTGGCGGCACCTTGAAAGTGTTCGCAATCGACGACTCCAAGATGATCCTGAACATCTACCGCACCGTGCTGCACAACCTGGGGTGTGCTCCGACACTGTTCGAGTTTCCGGCCGAGGCCATTAAAAAAATCCAGGCGGAGAAGCCCGACCTGATCTTCACCGACCTGAACATGCCGGAGATCAGCGGCGTCGAGCTGACCAAGGCGGTGCGCAAGTGCTACCCCAAAGAGGCGCTGCCCATCATCATGGTCACCACCCAGAACGAATGCCAGGACAACGATGCCGCCATGAAGGCCGGCGTCAATGCGATCCTCAACAAGCCGTTCAACGAGGCGATGCTGCGGGCGGCCATGGAGGCGCACTTAAAACAGTGCTAAAATTAAAACCATTCCCGGAGGCCGGTCCACTGCTCAACGCTCACACCCCTCCAAGGCTCTGACCAGGCTTCGCATGTGCGCCTTTTCCGCCTGGGCCAGAGCGCTGAAAGCGGACCGGCCCGCCTCGGCTTCGGCCTGATCGGCCAGTGTACGGTAAAGATCAAAGGCCGCATACTCGATCTGCAACGCCATTTCGATCAGCCGCAGGCACGCCTGGCTCTGGACGGATGCCGCCTTTTCCAGCACCGTCTTCAACGTCAGGCCGCCTTCCAGCACATCACCGGCCAATTGATCGTAGAGCGCCTCAAAGGGGGCCGGGTCCTGCTGAGCCTCCCGCCAGAATCCATAGACCACCTTGGCGTGGGCCACCTCGGCGTGGGCAAGGCCCGCAAAGGTTTGGGCCCAGGTGTGGCCGCTGTGCCCCTGACCGACGCTCTCGTAGAAGATCTGGGCCCCCTTCTCCAGATTCATGGCGGTCCTGAACATCTCCACCGGTGTCTGGCCGGCGAACAGGTTCACCCGCGGCATGTCGG
>JBAQGR010000153.1:0-11352 GCA_049287895.1 Desulfatitalea sp. | reverse complement strand
GATACCAGCCGTCCACGTCGATGGGCCGATCGCCGCGCGGCATGGTTTCCCAACCGGCCAGGCGCATGGCACTGCGGCTGCCGTCGCCGTGGGCCCCTTCGAGGGCCATGATGGCATAGGCCTGGGTGACATAAGGCTCGTCCTTTTCCACATTGGGCACGCCCACCACTTCGTTGCGGCCATCGCCGTTCAGGTCCACCACGTTGGGCGGCGAGGCTGTCCACTGCAACCACTCCTGGCCGCTGCCCGGATTGGGCCACTCGCCGGTATGCAGATGGTAGTGGTTCGTTTCCACGACCGGATCGGCCCAGCGGATGAACTGGCCCCAGGTCATGCGCTCGCCCGAATATTCGTTGCTCCGGTTGGTGAACCAGGGCGCACTATCGATGGCCCGGCCGTCGGGATCGAAGGCCTGGATATGGTGATTGTCGTAGGTGGCGAGGATCTCCAGCGCCGCATCGTCGTCGATATTACCAATGCCCACATTGAGGCCGTAGCAGCCATAGCCGCTGTGGCCGGCTTCGTTGCGGTCGGCGTCGCCGCCTTCGCCGGTGCGGTTGTTGTAGCGCGGCCAGGCGGGGAAGCTGAGCCCGGCCGGTTGATACAGGTCGCCGTTGAAAGCATAGACAAACACCTGCGCCCCACCATTCTCGGTGCTTTGTCTCTGGGTGGTGGTGGCCACGATCTCGATGGAGCCGTTGCCGTCCAGGTCGGCCGCGGCCAGGCCACGCACTTCGGGAGACTCTCCGGCCGTGGTGGTATCGGCCGGCCAGCCGGTTTTGATACGCAGTCCGCCATTGACCCACTCGTAGGCATAGACGTTGCGGCCTTGTCCGCAGACGATTTCGTAAATGCCGTCGCCCTCCAGATCGGTTACCACATGGGGGGCATAGATGCGGCCTGTGCCGTTGCCCTCAGCGCGGTCCAAAAGATTCCCCTCATAATCGAACACGAAGATATCATAATAGGCAGCCACCAGTTCATTGTGGCCGTCGTCGTCCAGATCCACCACCACGGGCGAGGCGAACCAGCTGGTCTGGCCGTCCAGGTTACGCACGAACTCCGGGGCCTGTACATCACCGCTGCTCTGGCCGGCCGTGCACACTGGATTGGTCTGGCCGCCGGTGGAGCTGCCGCCGCTGTTGTTGCTATCGTTGCCGCTGTTGCCATTGTTGCCATTGTCGCTACTGATCGAATCCGAAGAGGACCCACCACCACCGCCGCATGCCAACAATAGTGAAAGTATCACCATCCCGACCATGATTATCTGCTTGATCTTCACTCCAACCTCCTGAGCGCTGTCTGTAGTCGTTCCGTTCACCGATCTTGTGGTCCACCCTTGGCCCAGCAAAGAGTGTGCCCGAATCCGCGCTTCGATAACCCTATGAAATTTTACTTTTTTATGATGCCGACCCGCCACGGCCTTGCGGCTGAGATACGAAAGCGTACACCCACCGGGAAAAAAGGGAAACATCACCACCATAGTCAACCGCATTTAAATATGCTAACAGGCTGTCGTCATGAGTGCCGAAAACAACCATACCACCATTCATCTGGTGCGCCACGGTGAAGTACACAACCCGCGCAAAATTTTATATGGACGCCTGCCGCGCTTCCGTCTGAGCGCCAACGGCCGACGACAGGCGCGGGAAACCGGCCAATTCCTCGGAGAACTGCCGCTGGCGGCTCTCTTCACCAGCCCCATGCTGCGGGCGCGCCAAACCGCGGAGGAGATCCGCGGGTTTCATCCCCACCTGGCGTTGCGCATCGACAGCCGCCTCAATGAGGTGCGCACCACCTACGAAGGGCTGCCCGGAGATCAGGTGGACCGGAGGAACGGGGATATCTACACCGGTGTGTCCGCCCCTTTCGAGCAGCCGCAAGATATCTTCCGGCGCGTGGAGCGTTTTTTACGGCGCGTGCGCGCCCAATTTGCCGGCAAGCAGGTCGTGGCGATCTCCCATGGCGATGTCATCACCTTTACGGTGCTGTGGGCCAAGGGGTGGGAGCTTCTTCCCAAAAACAAAAACAGGTTGCGGGAGGCCGGGTATGGCGCCGGCTACCCTATCCATGCCTCGGTCACCAGCCTCGTCTTCGACACTACTTCCGCCCAAGCGCTTCCGGACGTCACCTACACCCAGCCGTGGCGCTGATCTATTATAGCCTTTTTTATTGAACTAAAACCCAGGCCCCCCTATAGTACCGTTACTGCGTTCAAAATTGAACTCCCGCTCCCTGCACCTGGCCGGAAATCCCCATCGACGCTACCCGTAAAAGAGAGGTGCTTTGTGAAGCCCACGGCGGATCGGGATATCGAAAAAGGGCGCGAGGAGGTTGAGTTCCAATTGCGATGGGAATTAATCTAAATGCTCTTCCTGAATAGATTCGTGCTCAGCTGGACCGCTCTGGAAAAGCGCATGCTGCCGGCCTATGTCTGGGAAAGCGATCCGCTCACCTTCTGGCAAGAGCGCATCCTGTTCATCATGTGCTTTATCGCCGGGGTGTGCGGGCCGGTGGCGCTGATCCCTTCGCTCACCCTGGCCTATCTGGAAGGGTTGTGGAATGTGGTCCTGCTGGATGGTTTCGTCTATGGCGGCATCCTGCTGGTCCTGTTCAGCCCCCAATGGCCGCTCAAGCTGCGGGCGAGCCTGGCCTGCCTCAATTTGTACGGCCTGGCGGTCGGCCTGCTCTGCATGCTCGGCCCGGTGGGCGCCGGCTATATCTGGCTCTTCGGCACCTCGGTGATGATCAGCACCATCATCGGGCTGCGCGCCGCGGTGGGCACCACCGTGTTGAACGCCGTCGCACTGCTGACCGTAGCCGTTTTCGTCGATCTGGGCAAACTCTCCTGGGCCCTGCCGCTTGAACATGCGCTCCAGAAGTGGCTGGTGATGACGGTCAACTTTTTGGTTCTCAACACCTTTGTCACCATCACCACCGCCATCATGCTCAATGGATTAAAACGGGCGCTGCTCAATGAACAGGAGATCAGCGCCAGCCTGCGGCAGAGCGAAGAGCGCTATCGCATTGTCTCCGATTTCACCCACGACTGGGAGTACTGGATCGGGCCGGAGGGGGATTTTAAGTATGTGTCGCCTTCGTGCGAAGAGATGACCGGTTACCCGATGAGTGCTTTTCTGCGCGACCCCGGCCTGCTGACGGCCATCGTCCACGAAACGGACCGCGACGCCGTGGCGCGGCATCTGTACTCCGATACCCAGGCGGGCGAAGGGGTCGCCACACTGGACTTTCGCATCCGCGCCAAGAGCGGCCTGGTCAAATGGATCAGCCACTACTGCCAGCCGGTCTTTTCCGACGACGCGCTTTTTCTGGGTCGCCGGGTCAGCAACCGCGATATCACCGATCGCAAGCTGGTGGAAGAGAAGCTGCGCATGCACCACGAACGGTTTCTCACGGTGCTGGAGAGCATCGATGCCACCATCTATGTGGCCGATATGCAGAGCCACGAAATTTTGTTCATGAACAAGCAGATGATCCAAAGCCTGGGCAAGGACTCGACGGGTGACATCTGCTGGAAGGTCTTCCGGGATGAATCCGGTCCGTGCGGCTGCTGCACCAACCCCAAGCTGATCAATGGACGGGGCGAGCCGGCCGGCGTCCAGGTGTGGAACGAACAGAACCCCATCACCGGAAGGTGGACCGTCAACTATGACCGGGCCATCAAATGGACCGACGGCCACCTGGTCAAAATCCAGATCGCCATTGATATCACCGAAGTCAAGAAGATGGAGGCCGACCTGCGGCAGGCCCAAAAAATGGAGGCGATCGGAACCCTGGCCGGCGGCATCGCCCACGACTTCAACAACATTCTCTCGTCGATCCTCGGCTATACCGAACTGGCCCTGGATGACGTGGCGCAGGGAACCTTGTTAGAGGACAATTTGCACGAAGTGCTCACCGCGGGAAAGCGCGCCAAGGAACTGGTCCAGCAAATCCTGGCGTTCGCGCGCCGCTCGGACGAGCGCGTGAAACCGGTCCAACTGCGCGCTATTGCCCTGGAGGCGCTCAAAATGATCCGCTCCTCCATCCCGGCGACCATCCCCATTCACCAGAACCTGGCCAGCGAAGCGTCGATCCTGGGCAACCCCACACAGGTGCATCGCCTTTTGATAAACCTGTGCACCAATGCGGCCCATGCCATGGAGGACGGCGGCATCCTGCGGATCGATCTGACCGATGTGCGCGTCGACCCCGGGCAACCCGGCGCGCCGGCCGGGCAGGTGCCCGGCGACTATCTGAAACTCGCGGTGGCGGACACCGGAACCGGGATCGCTCCCGAAATCCTCGACTACATTTTCGAACCCTACTTCACCACCAAAGGCCCGGGAAAAGGCACCGGCATGGGCTTAGCCACGGTCCACGGCATCGTGGAGAGCTACGGCGGCAAAATCTTCGTGGAGAGCGTCTTGGGCCGGGGAACGACATTCACTATCTACTTGCCGGCGGCCGGCACCTCCCCGGAAACGAAGCCCGTCGGTGGAATCACGGCGTAAGTGTAAACATATCCGCCATCCGGCCGCGGACGTGGTCGGCGATGGCCTCGATCTTCATCTCTTCCAGCCGCCCATGGGGTATGGGCGCGCCAAAGCGCAAGTGTATTTTCCCCGGCCGGATGAGCAGGCGGCCTCTTTGCAAAATCTTGTAGGCGCCCACCATCACCACCGGCACCACATCCACCCCAGCGCGTTTGGCCAGAAGAAAAGCGCCGCGTTTGAACGGTTGAAAATCACCATCCAGGGTGCGACCCCCTTCGGGCAGAATGAGGACCGAAGTGCCGCCGGCCAGGGCCTCCTGGGCGATCTTCAGGCTTTGCAGCGCGGCGCGGGCGCTGCTCTGGCTGATGGGGATCATGCCCAGGCGCCGGATGATCCGTCCGTAGAAGAACCAGTCGAAATGCTCGTCCAGTTCCAGGCCGCAGAAGAAATGGGGAATATATCCGTAGAAGACAAAGACATCGAAGAGATTGACGTGGTTGCCCACGAACAGGCAGGTGCCCCCCTTGTGGAGCTGTTCGCGCCCCTCTACCGTGACGCGCACGAAGAGCGCCCGCAGGATGATGCGGCAGCAAAGTCGGGTGAATGGGTGGAAACGTTTGGGATGAAAGACGAGACTCAATAAAACGACGAGGCCGCCCAAGGGCACGAAGGCGCACATGCCCGATACCCACGCCAGCCCGGAGACGAGCCATGTCAGGCTGCGCCGACATGCATCGCCCATGGCCCGCGCTCGCGGATCTTTTTGCGCTGCACTGCGTGACAATGCTTTCAACCTGATACGCCCCAATCCCCGTATACGTCCCTACAAACGCGCCCCTACCCGGGCATCACCACGCGATGAAACGCCTCGGCCAGTTCATACTCGCTTTTTTCAGCCAGGTTCTTATAGCGCAGGCGCAGCCAGGCGTCCAGATCGTCGGCCTTCAGCTCGCGCATCTGGCTGGCGTGGCATTTGAGGGCCGCCAGCTTCTGGTCGAAGGTGTCGGCGATATCGAGGTAGTAATTGATATCTTCGGCACCGAAGAAGAGCAGCTCCTTGACCTTGTGCGGCTCGAAGCCCTGGGCCAGCAGATCGGGATAGGCGGCGTGATCACGGGCAAAGGGAAAGGCGGCATCCAGGACCACCTGCCCGATGATCCGGTGGTCGCGATGCCACAGGTAGCGGCGGTAGGGATCGGTGGTGATCACGGTGTGAGGCCGGAAGGTGCGGATCACTTGCACGATATGTTTGCGCATCGCGGCCGTATCTTCCAGGCTCTGGTCCGGGTAGCGCAGGTAAAGCACTTCGCGCACCCCGAGCCGATCGGCGGCCGCCTGTTGTTCCTGCTCGCGGATGCGGGCCAGTTCTTCGGGCCGCATAGCGCGGTCGCTGGTGCCTTTCTCGCCGCTGGTGCACACCACATAGGCCACGGAGCGGCCATCGCGGATCCAGCGGGCCACGCTGCCGGCGCAGCCATATTCCGAATCATCGGGATGGGCAGTAATCACGAGAACATCAACAGGTGCTTTCACGACAAAGTTCTCCCTTTTTCGTTGGATAGAATACCGCTATAAATCTTTTCCACGTCGGCGGCCACCGTGGACCAGCCGTAGCCCTCCACCGTGCGGCGGATGTTCTGGGCTGCCTCCGGGCCGGTGGGCATGGCCAGCAGACGCTCCAACCCCTGGGCCACTGCGCCGGGTTCAGGCCCGGTCAAAATGGTGCCATTGCGGCCTTCTTGGATGACATCGGGCACAACCCCCACGGCCGTGGCGGCCACGGGCGTACCGCAGGCCAGGGCTTCCAGCACCACCAGCCCAAAGCTTTCATAGTAAGAGGGCAGGGCCAGCAGATCGGCTGCGGCGTAGTAATGCGGCAACTCGGTTTGGGCCACCCGGCCCGTAAAGCGCACCGCCAGGGCCATGCCGAGCTGGTGCGCCTGGTGCATCAGGGCCCGAGTATCCGGAGAGAGGGGACCGTCCCCGCCCACAATCAGCAGCGTCAGGTGCGGCCGGCGCGGCCGCAGCAGGGCCGCGGCTTGGATCAAGTTCTCCAGGCCTTTGAGTGGCGCGAAGCGTCCCACGAAGAGAATGGTCTCTTCTTCGGCCGGCAGGCCCAACCGGCGGCGGCTGGCCGCGCGCTCCCGGGGTTGGAAAAGGGCCAGGTCCACGCCGCACGGCAAGACGCTGATCTTCTCCCGGGGGACGCCATACAGCCCCATTAGATTGGCCTGCTCGCCCCGGGAGGGCGCCACAATGCGGTCGGCGCTCTGGGCCAGCCGGCGCTCCTGGGCCACGCGCAGATCGCTTTCGTTTTCACCCGATCCGGGCGTGTTCTTGGCGGCCCCCAGGGTGTGGAACATGGTCAGGTGCGGCCGGTGCCACTGCGCCTGGGCCATGGCGCCCACCACGCCGGAGATCCAGTAGTGGCTGTGAATCAGATCGTAGGCCAGGCCCTGCTCCCGGCGATAGGCCTCCACGGCCGCGAACAGCCGGGGCATATGCTCGGGCAGCCGCTCTTTGGGGATCCGCGCAAAGGCGCCCTGGCCCACATGAATCAAGCGCACATTGGGTGCCAGGGCTACCGGTGCGCCGGGATCGCCGGCGCAGGTGTAGATATCGATCTGGTGGCCGGCCGCGCCCAGGCATTGGGACAACTCGCGCACATAGACGCTCATGCCGCCGGTATCGCGCGTGCCCAAAGGACCGGTGGGGCTCGAGTGGATGCTGAGCATGGCGATGCGCCATGCCTTTCCGGAAGCGGTGTGCATGCCAGCGGCAGTCATATGGCTACCTGACAGCGATACAACGGCAGCTCTTGACCGCCGATGCGCCGTTTGTATGTTTCCGCGCCCTTTAAAAAATCGAAGCGCCGGCACCCCGCCGCGATGGCCGCCTGAATGCTGAACACCTTGCTGAGGATGCCCACGCTGAGGGGTTCGTATTGCTCGTCGTAGCCGCTATTATAAAGGTAACGCACGCCGTTGTAATCAAAACACAAGACACTGGCCGCCGGTTGGCCGGCCACTTCGAGAAAGTAGAGGCGCAGCATGCGCTGGCTGTCCAGAGTCGCGATCAGATCGCGGAAGTAGGCGACCATGGTGTCGTTCATGAAGTCGGCTTTGTCTGCGCGATTGCGGCGAAAGAGGGCGACGAAGCTGTCGGCTGCCGCGTCTGGCTTATCGTTGGGCGTATCGGCGGGCGCGACCTCCCGGTAGGCAAAGGGGCCGTAGGTTTCCAGGCGCCGTATTTTGCGCCGCACCTCATGGCGCTGCTTGCCGTCCAGCTGGCCTAAAAATCCTTCCCAATCGGCGGGCAACGCGCTTTCGAAAGTGACATCGTCATCGGTGCGCCCGGCCGCGCAGCGCTCGGGCACCAAATGGTGCAGGGCGGACAGGGCCAGGGCATCGGGCCGCAGGGTGCGCAGATCCAGCTCGCGGATGCCCTGACCGGCCAGATGGTCAATGACGCTGGCCAGCACCGGGACCGCGCACCCCGGGGCGCACACCAGATCCTGATAGTCGCACACCTCGTGACTGCCCATGAACCGGGCCGTCGGGCCATCCAGGGCCAGGGGTGCGATGCCGATGACCCGCTGGTCGGCGACCACGGTCACGATATGGGGCTCGCCCGCGCCTCCCAGGTGGCGCCATACAGTCTGCAACCAGAAGGGGGTTACAAACGGAGAGGGCCACTGCAATCCATTGGCCGATTGGCGCCAGAGGTGTGTGAAGCCCTCGAAGGTTTCGATCTTTACGGATGTTGCTGCCAGCGGCGGATCTCCTTATCGCTCGGATTCAAGTTGCCAACGTACCCCCTGGGGCGTGTCTTCCACTATCACTCCGCCGTGTTGCAGGCAATCCCGAACCCCATCGGCCGCGGACCACTCTTTTTGGGCGCGCAAGGCATCGCGCAGCCCGAGCAGGGCCGTTACAAGAGGTTCCAGGACAGCCGTCCGGCTGGGCGGGCGTTCGGCCAGCCGGGCGCCGAACAAGGCCAGCGCGTTGCGCAACGCCTCCCGTGCCGCCCCCAGACCATTGCGTTCCTGCAGCTGATCGTAATGGCGCTCGATGTGCTGTTCGAGGGCCAGCAGGGCCTGGGTGGCCGGCTCGATCTGGTCGGCATCCAGATACTCATGCACTTTTTCGGAAAGGGCCTCCACCGGCGGCCAGACGCGATCTTCTTTCAGGGGCGCCGGCGCCAGCGGGCCGCTCGGGCGAGACTGGCGGACCGGGTCAAACCCTCCGCGCAACAGAGACAAAGGGATCGGGTCGCCCTTGGTCAAAACACGCTCGGCGCCGTTGCGCCGCAGGGTGACCTGGCCCATGCCGCGGATGAAGGCCTGGTCGGCCGCCAAATCGATAACCAAGGCCGTATGTTCGTCCAGACCCACGAGGGTGGTGCTCTCAGGAAGCTGGGCCTCAAGCACGCGCAACCTCGGGGCGCCCATGAAACAGAACCGAGTGTCGTGATTCCCGCCCTCTGCATTGTTCCAGTGGGGGATTACCACCCAGTCGAAACCAAAAGCGCCCAGCAAGTCGAGGCCGTCCGCCCAGTAAGGGTCCAGGCCCACCTTATAAATTTCATAGACCGGCAAGGTCCGCCGGCCGACGGTCAGGGCCGCGGCGCTGGCGGCCACCAGGCAGGCGCCCTCACGGATGCGCTGGACGAGCAGCTCGGGCACGCGGGTCTGTTGCCATTGCCGCAGGGCATAGGTGGGGCTTCCCGGACCGATGAGGATGTAGTCAGCCGTCCGCAACTGGCGATAGCACACTTCGGCGGCCGCACCCTGCTCGGCATCGGCCGAGGGTAGGGCGCCTATGGCGAGCGCATGCTCCACGCGCTGGCGGAAATAATCAGCAGCCTTGGCCGAGATCTGCGCCACGTTGAGCTGGAACCCGGCCGGCGTATCCAGAAAGAGCGCCTGGGCCCCGCTGCCATAACGGCCGAGCAGCTCTTTGTGCAGCGTCACCATGGAGGTGGTCAGTTCGCCCGATCCCATGAGCGTTATAATTCCCGATGCTGTCGGCATGACAAATCCTTCTCGGGTCGTTTGCAGGAAAACGCGCACCAGGCCCTTTTTGAACCGCAAGCCATTGATCAGCGTGCTCGAATGATGGGGAATTGAGAGGTGGATGTCAAGCCGGGGGGCGATTTTAGGCGTGTCTGCAACTTCGCTGCTCAGTAATCAACCCATAGGGTGCCTGGGTGGCGGTCTTCCCCGCTGGCAATTCATTTCAAGTGCCGCTAGGCGCGCGCCCTCCTACCTGCGCATCAGCAGATCAGGTAACCAGGTTGCGACTTGAGGGACAACAAACAAGATCACCAAAGCTAAAATCAGGGCGGAAAGAAATGGAACAACGCCTTTGTATATGGTTTTGAAAGGCAGTCCGGTGATGTTTCCCAATATGAATACATAGATGGCGATAGGAGGAATAATGCCGCCGACCATCAGCGTAACGCATATCAGGATACCGAACCATATGGGATCATAGCCGAGTTGAATGGCCGTTGGAAAAAAGATGGGCGTCGCCAGGACCATGAAGGCAAGGTCATCCATGATGGAGCCGCCGATCAGGTATATCAGGAGTATAATGATCATAATGAAAGTTTTCGGCACCGGCAGTGCCGCGGCCCATTGCGCGGTTATCATCGGAATTTCGGTAATGGTAAGGAAATGCCCGAAAATCGAAGAGCCGGTAATGAGCATAAGAACCATGATAGATGTTTTTAATGCTCCTTTGAAAGATTTTGTGAGCATGGCCAAATTGACTTCCTGGCGCATCAAGGCGACGAGAAGAACCGAAACCGTGCCAATCGTACCGGCCTCGGTGGGGCTGAAAAAGCCGGTCATCATTCCGCCGATAACCACGCCGAAAATAACGATCATGATGAGTAGATCCGGGATCACGGCGAAACGTTCTTTCCAGGTTGCCTTTTCGGCGCGAGGCGCGATTGCGGGCTTTAAGCTCACCCATCCAGCGATCACCAGCATAAAAAGCGCGGCGATCATCAACGCGGGTGTGATACCTGCCAGAAAAAGCGTGCCGATGGATTGCTCATTTTGAAGGCCGTAAATAATCAGCACGGTGCTGGGAGGAAGTATCATGCCGATGGTACTGACCGAGGCGATGGTACCAGCGGAGAGTTCCTTTTTATACCCATAGCGGTCCATCTCCGGAAGGGCGAGATTGGAAAAAGTTCCAACGGTCGCAAGGGTTGATCCACACATGGCTTTAAAGGCGGTTGCGCCCACGACCGTGGTCATGGCCAGGCCGCCGGGTATATGGCCGAACCATTTGTGGGCTCCGGTGTAGAGTCTCTTTGCTATGGATGAGTTTGAAGCAAACTCCCCCATGATGATAAAGAGGGGAATTACCGTGTAGCTGTAAGTTGTAAATGAATCGAAGAAATCCTTGACCACAAGGTTTGAAGCGGCTGAAAAAGACATTAGAATCGTAAACCCGATACATCCGGAAATTATCATGCAATACGCCATTTCCAACCCGGTCAAAAACAGAAATAGCATAAATATGATAGAGGCTATGCCAATGACCGTATCACTCATTCGTTTCTCCTTGGAGGGTCCGTATCAGGTCGCAAAGTATCGTGAGGCTCTGAAACAAAAAACTGAGTGAAATTCCGTAAACAAAAGGGTAATAGGGGATTTTGAAGCTCGCGGTAAGCTCGCCCGTTCGTTTTACATCAATACCATAAAGGAAAAAGTTGTAGGCAATGAACAAGAACAATGCGATGCCGATGCATCTTGTAATACAATTTATTATTTTTACGGCTTTCTTACTTCTTGCATCAATCTTTTCTATGATAAAATCTACTATGATCTGCGCCTTTAACC